>BEHW01000044.1 GCA_002898675.1 bacterium HR20 | reverse complement strand
ATGTGTTACAACGACCGTGGCGAAGTTGCCGGTGCAGTCGTCATGATGCTCAAGGGCGAGAACTCTGCAGCAGTCATCAAGCGTGTCAAAGAACGCATCGCTCAAATCGAGCGGACGTTACCGGAAGGCATCACAATCGAGCCGTTTTTAGACCGCACGAAAATGATCAACTCCACGGTTGCAACTGTCCGAACCAATTTGCTCGAAGGAGCTGCGATCGTCATCGTGGTGCTTGCGTTGCTCATCGGGAATCTCCGTGCTGCATTGCTTGTGGCATCAGTCATCCCGCTGTCGTTTTTGATTGCAGCAAGCCTGATGCGCACCGTTGGCGTCAGCGGCAACTTGATGAGCCTGGGTGCGATTGATTTCGGCTTGCTCGTTGATGGTGCGGTGATTATCGTCGAAGGTGTCCTCCACCAGCTTGGGGTGCTCATGCGACAATCCCGCTCAACACCACTGGCGATCGTGGAGGTTGTCGAACAAACTGCCTCGCGCCTAATGCGAGCAGCGATCTTTGGCCAGCTCATCATTTTGATCGTGTACGTCCCAGTGCTCACGCTGCAAGGCATCGAAGGAAAGATGTTCCGCCCGATGGCAGAGGTGCTGCTCTACGCGCTCGGCGGAGCATTCCTGCTTTCGCTGACGTACGTCCCTGCGGCAGCATCCTACGTCCTCTCTGGCATCACGATCAAGGAACGAAGCATTGCCAATCGGCTCGTTGCTCACTTGGAGCGGTTCTACCGTCCCGTCCTGCACTGGGCACTGCGGCGTCCGAACGCAACACTGGGGACCGCACTCGTTCTTTTTGGTCTTTCCGCAGTTGCTGCAACTCAGTTAGGCGGCGAGTTCATCCCGAAGCTCGAAGAAGGAGATTTCGCAGTGGACACACGGCTTCTGACCGGCAGCAGTCTCCAGGAGACTATCGCCGCAACGCAGCAGTGTAGCCGCATTCTCCTGGATTCGTTCCCCGAAGTCGAAAAGGTCGTCACCAAAATCGGGAGCTCTGAAATCCCAACCGACCCGATGCCTATCGAAGCATCGGATATGATGGTGATTCTCAAACCGAAAAGCCAGTGGGAACGTGCGCGCTCGTTCGATGAACTCGCCGAGCGGATGTATGCCGCGCTCAGCCAGTCGGTTCCTGGCGTAACGTTCGGCTTCCAATTCCCCGTGCAGATGCGATTCAATGAGCTCATGACAGGGGCACGGCAGGACATCGTCTGCAAAATCTTCGGCGATGATCTCGACACGCTGGCGTACTACGCAGAACGATTAGCTTCGATTGCCTCGACGATTCCGGGAGCACGCGATATTTACCGCGAACGGATGCTTGGGATGCCACAGATCGTCATTAGGTATGACCGCACGATGCTCGCACGGTACGGCATCACAATCGAAGACGCCAACCGCGCCATTAGTGCTGCATTTGCAGGCGCCAGCGTCGCGACGTTCTACGAAGGCGAGCGTCGCTTCGATGTTGTCGTCCGCTATGACAGTGCGGTTCGAAATAACCCCGAACGGTTGCGCACACTCCCGCTCCGCACCGCCAGTGGGACTCTTGTCCCGCTCGACGAGGTCGCCGACATCCGAAGCGAATTCGGCCCGAACCAAATTCAGCGCGAAGCAGCCCGGCGGCGGATCATCGTTGGCTTCAACGTCCGCGGACGTGACATTGCATCAACTGTCGAAGAACTGCAACAACGCGTCGAGCGAGAGCTGCGTCTTCCGCCAGGCTACGCGATCACCTACGGGGGGACGTTCGAAAATCTCCAGCACGCGCGGGCACGGCTTGCGGTGAGTGTCCCGCTGGCACTGGCGGGCATCTTGGTGCTGCTCTACGCTGCATTCGGTTCACTGCGCTATGGCTTGCTCATCTTCAGCGCCGTCCCGCTTGCGGCGATCGGCGGAGTGGCCGCACTCCTTGCACGCGGGCTTCACTTCAGCGTCTCGGCAGCAGTCGGATTTATCGCACTCTTCGGGATCGCAGTGCTCAATGGTGTTGTGCTCACCAGCGAAGCAAATCGCCTGCGACAGAATCGTTCGCTGCTCCGCGCTGTACTCGAGGCAACACACGTGCGATTTCGTCCCGTGATCCTGACTGCTGCGGTCGCATCACTCGGGTTTCTCCCGATGGCAATCAGTACCAGCCCAGGCGCCGAAGTACAACGACCTCTTGCGACAGTCGTCATCGGCGGATTAGTGAGCGCAACGTTGCTCACGCTCGTTGTGCTGCCGGTGCTCTACATCGCCATCGAACGTCGCCGTGAGCGAAAGGAACGCGCAGGTCTTTCTCCAGTGTCTGTGGTGCTTCTCCTTCTTCCACTGACTGCGGTAGCTGCCAACGCACAGCAGCCAATTTCTCTGAGCGAAGCGTACCATCTGATGGAGCAGCAGCATCCCGACCGATTGCGCTGGTACTACGACGTGCTCTCTGCCGAGGAGCGACGCAAGGGGTGGCTGCAGCTTTCGCCATTGCAACTTGAGCTGGAGTACGGGAAGTTCAACTCTTTCACAAATGACTCGCGAGTATCGGCTGCGCTTCCAATCGAGCTTCCGCCTGTGCATGTCGCACGCAAAGCACAGCGGGAAAGCCAATACGCACAAGCTGTTTGGGGCAGCCAGTGGAACCAGATGCAGCGCCGTGCAGAAGTTGCACGCTTGTTCTACGAGGTCGCGTACTGGCGCCGCATCGTTGCACTGCTCGAGCGGAACGATTCGCTGGCAACACTTGCTGATTCGATCGCGCATATGCAGCTCGAACGTGGCGCCGCCACTGCCGCACACCGAGCGACAGCGCAGCTGTACCGCAGCTCGGTGAGTGCTGAGCTTGCTGCTGCCAGAGTGCAGTACCAAGCAGCGGTTGCACTGTTCAATCGCGCTCTCGGAGAACCGAGCACTCGCTATATCCCAAACGATTCACTCTTCGATCGGACGCCGACGCTCTTGGTCGCGCTCGATAGCAGCCGCCACCCACTTGTACAGCAGGCAGCAGCACAAGTTGATCAGGCACGCTCACAGCGCGCGCTCACAGAAGCGAGCATGCTTCCAAGTTTTGTGCTTGGCTACAACAGCACAACGCAAATTGGCTACCATAACGTCAATGGCATTGAGCAGTACTTCGGTCCGCAGACGCGCTTCGGCTCACTTCGAGTGGGAGTGAATGTTCCACTGCCGACGCCGTGGGCCATGGCGGAACTCCGCGCTACAGACTGGAGCATCACAAGCGCCGAGTGGGAGCAGCGTGCGGTGAGCTGGGAACTTGAACGGATGCGTCTTGAGGCACGAGCGCGCCGCACTGCTGCCGCTGTCGCAGTCAGCACCTACGAACGTCAAGCACTCAGTGCAGCAGCAACGATCGAAAGGATTGCCACCACTGAACTTGCCAATGGTACACTCGACGCATACCAATGGGCGCTCGCCCTCGACCGTGTCCTTGCCGTCGAGCGTGCCTGGCTGGATGCACGCCGCAGGTTGAACGAAGCAATTATTGACTCTGAACTTCTCGGAGATGTGCAATGAAACGCCTTCTGCTTCTTGCCTTTGTTGCATTCGCATGCAATCGAACCGCACAGGTACCCTCGACCGGCACGCCGAGCGATTCAATGCAAACGCTGGTTGCGCTAACAGCTGAGCAGCAGCGAACCAGCGGGATCACGCTCGACTCGCTCCGACAAGGTTCGCTTGAGCGTACCATCGAACTGCGCGGCTCGATCGAGCTGCCACCGCAGAACCTAATCTCCATTTCATTCCCGCTCCAAGCACGCGTTCGCTCAATCAGTGGATTGGTTGGCAGAGCAGTGCGCCGCGGCGATGCTCTTGTCACGCTCGAAAGCATGCCGCTTGTGGAATTACAGGAGCGGTACCTTTCTACTCGCGCACAACTGGAGCAAGCGCAACGAGAATATGAACGTCAGCTGAAGCTTTCTCCATCGGCCGCTACAACCGAGCGAGCACTGCTAGAAGCACGTACGCAACTGCGCGAACGCAAAATCGCACTCGCTGCACTCGCTGAACGGCTTCGGCTTGCTGGCATTGAACCAACCAGACTTGCCGACACCGCAATCTCACGCACCGTCGTACTGACTGCTCCGCGTAATGGGTACATCGCTGCGATCAACGTTGTCGTGGGGCAAACTGTCGAGCCAAACACACGCATCATCGAGCTTGTTGATGTGAGCGACGTTCACCTTGTCCTGCGGGCGTACGAGCGCGATGCACCGTTGATTCAACCTGGCCAACGACTGGTCGCATGGGCGGCGGCAGACTCTTCGCAGCAATTTCCAGCAGAAGTTGTCGCTGTTTCACGCACGCTCGACTCAACTCGCACCATTGAGCTCCACTGCCACTTTGTGCGGTATGACCACGCGCGACTCCGCCCTGGGATGTTCATGCGTGCACGTCTTTCCGTTGCTTCCGAACGCGGCTACCTTGTTCCACAGAGTGCAGTCGTTGCGTGGGAGAATAAACACGGCGTCTTCATCCCTGACAGCAAAGGCTATCGTCTCGTCGAGGTCAGGGTCATTGCGAGCGATGGCCACCGCGCTATCATTGCATTTGATGGAGGTCGGCCGCCGAGCGTGATCGTCACGCAGGGTGCCTACTGGCTGCTGATGAAGCTCAAGAATACCGATCAGCAAGAGGAAGTGTAATCCCACGGCACACTACTTTCGCACAGGTTCATCCTTTATGTGCACGGTGTCGCAATGGTTGGAGTACTTGCTCTTGCTGCGTTGGTAGGCATTGCCGTTGGATGCCTGATTGCATGGGCACTGCTGGCGCCGAAACTTAGTGCAGCGCGCGCGGAGATTGCTTCCTTTCGCCAGCAGCTCGACGCTGCTCTGGCACGAGAGAGCGAGCATGCGCGCATTGCCGATCAAGAGCGCCAACGTCTCGAACGCGAACTTGCCGCAAAAGACGAGCGCATCGCTGCGTTGCTCGAAGAGTCGGCTGCACTGAAAACTCAAGTCCAGACGCTCCACGAGCGGCTCGAGGAGGATCGTGCCTATCGAGAGGAGCTTCAACGGCAGCTCCGGCTCGAATTCGAGCAGATGGCAACACGCATTCTCGAGCAGCGGAGCACGCTCTTGAAAGAGCAAAGCACCGAGACACTCGAGAAAACACTCGCACCACTGCGCGAGCGCATCGCTGCATTCGAGGAGAAAATTGACCGTGCCTATACGGAACACACCAAAGGTACCGCCTCACTCCGCGAGCAGCTCCAACAACTTTTCCAGCTCAACGCACGACTGACCGAACAAGCCGATACGTTGGCAACTGCTCTCCGTGGGGATAAACGCCTCCAAGGTTCATGGGGCGAGGTGCAATTGGAGCGTCTGTTGGAGCTGTCCGGCTTGCAGCGCGACGTCGAGTACAAGGTGCAAGTGTCCACTCGCACGAGCGAAGGCGATCGCATCCGCCCCGACGTTGTCGTGTACCTTCCCGAAGGCAAGCACCTGGTCGTGGATTCGAAGGTGTCGCTTTCGGCCTACGCTGCATTTATCGAGGCATCAACCGATGGAGAGCGAGAGCAACATCTTCGGCACCATGTCCAGGCAGTCCGACAGCACATCGAGCGGCTCGCCAGTAAGGATTACTACGCTGCCGAAGGGATTCATTCCCCAGAGTTTGTGCTGCTGTTTATGCCAATCGAAGCAGCGCTTTCGGTTGCACTGCACGCTGACCGTGAGCTATACACCTTCGCCTGGGAGCGCCGCATTGTGCTGACCAGTACGACGACACTGCTTGCGACGCTCCGCACCGTCGCAAGCGTCTGGAAACACGAGCGGCACAACCGAAATGCACTCATGATCGCGGAGGAAGCAGGAAAGCTCTACGATAAGCTCGCAAGCGTGCTCGACGACCTTGTGAAGGTTGGTGACACGTTGGAACGGACCAAGCGCGACTACGAAAACGCAATGAACCGGCTCTGCAGAGGGTCTGGGAACGTCATCGCACGTGCTCAACGACTTGTCGAGCTCGGCGCAAAGGCGAAAAAGCAGCTCGATCGGCGCTTGCTCAGCGACGCAGGCGGCAGTGATCCGGAGAGTACCCCGCCACTGGAGCCTTGACAAGCAGCAGCAAGTTTTCTAAGTTTGCAGCGTTGCCGCCCTGGATGGCAGCAACAGTGTTACACTATGCCGGGAGAATTTGCCTATGCAGTACGATGTCCAGCACATCAAGAACGTTGCGTTGCTCGGGCATACAGGTTCGGGCAAGACCACGCTTGCGGAGACCATGCTCTTCGAGGCAGGAGCAATAACACGACGCGGCAGCGTCGAAGAGCGGAACACCGTCTCCGACTACACCGACATCGAGCATGAGCGGGGCAGCTCGGTCTTCACAACGCTCATGCACTTGGATTGGCGTGGCTACAAAATCAACCTGCTCGATACCCCGGGCTACGATGATTTCTGCGGCGAGATCATCACTGCCCTCCGTGTCGCAGATACCGGCATCCTCGTGCTCAATAGCGCAAGTGGGGTTGAAGTTGGCACCGAGCTTATCTGGCGCTATACCGAGCAGTTCTCCACCCCGATGATCATCGCCATCAACAAGCTCGACCACGAGAACGCAAACTTCGAGCGCACCGTCGAGCAAGCACGCCAGCGGTTCGGACGCGCAGTCACTATTGTCCAGTATCCTCTCGACGTCGGCCCTGGCTTCAACGCCATTGTGGATGTGCTCAAGATGACGCTCTACCAATTTCCACCACAGGGAGGCAAACCGCAGAAATTCCCAATTCCAGACTCTGAACGCGAGCGCGCCGAGCAGCTCCACAATGAACTCATCGAAGCAATCGCCGAGAACGATGAAACGCTCATGGATCGCTACTTCGAAAGCGGATCCCTCGACGAAGACGACATGCGCATCGGACTCAAGCAGGCGATGACGCGCCGGCAACTCTTCCCAGTCTTCTGCACAAGCGCCAAGCTCAACATGGGGAGTGGCCGCATCCTCGGCTTCATTGATAACGTTGCACCGAGCGCAAATGAACTGCTCACACCGATGACCGACACGTCCGGCAAACCGATCTCATGCGACCCTGCCGGACCGACGGTCCTCTTTGTTTTCAAAGCCATCAGTGAACCAAACATCGGGGATATGTCGTTTTTCAAAGTGTACTCTGGAACGCTGCGGCCCGGAACAACGCTCATCAACGCCCAGACCGGCACTGCAGAGACGCTTGGCCACATTTACATCGTTGATGGGAAAAAGCGCTCCGAGGTCAGCGAGCTGGTCGCGGGCGATCTTGGTGCAGTCGTCAAGCTGAAGAATACCCACGTCAACAACACACTCCGCGAGAAGTCGTGCGATCTTGTCGTTCCACCGATTGAATTTCCCAAACCGAAAATTCGCGTCGCTGTCGAACCAGTCAACAAAGGCGACGAAGAGAAAGTTGGCAACGCACTCCACCAGTTGCACGAAGAAGATCCGACGCTCATCGTCGAGCATTCCCAGGAGCTCAAGCAGACGATTCTCTATGCGCAGGGAGAGCTGCATTTAGCTGTCGCAAAATGGCGCCTGCAGAATCGCTACAAGGTGGATGTCCGCTTCGTCGAACCGCGGATTCCGTACCGCGAGACTATCCAGCGACCGGCACGCGCGCAGTACCGTCACAAAAAGCAAACCGGGGGCGCCGGACAATTTGCCGAAGTGCACATGCTCATCGAGCCATGGAGCGAAGGAATGCCGCTCCCCAACGGACTGACAGTGCGTGCCGTCGAGGAATACGATTTGCCCTGGGGCGGAAAGCTTGTCTTCCTCAACTGCATTGTCGGAGGCGTCATTGACGCACGGTTTATGCCGGCCATCGTCAAAGGCATCATGGAGAAAATGAGCGCTGCACCACTGACAGGCAGTCCTGCACGCGACATCCGCGTTGCGGTGTACGATGGGAAAATGCACCCGGTAGATTCGAACGAAGCAGCATTCAAGACCGCTGGAATGATGGCATTCAAGGAAGCATTCCTGCAGGCCGACCCCAAGCTGCTCGAGCCGATCTACGCTGTCACAATCACCGTACCGGACGAGTACATGGGCGACGTCATGAGCGATCTTCCCGCACGGCGAGCGGTGATTTTAGGGATGGACTCCGACGGCCACTACCAGAAAATCTACGCACGAATGCCGCTGGCAGAACTCGATCGCTACTCAACGGCGCTCCGCTCAATGACGCAAGGGCGAGCAGTGTACGCAGCAGAATTTGCTGAGTACCAGCCCGTTCCACCGCACGTCCAACAAAAGCTGGTCCAGGAATACCAAGCCCAGCTCCACGGCGAGGAAGTCTGAGCACGAGCGCTTAGTTTGCGCGCACAAGTTCTTGCGGACTTTCCGCAGCTGCGCGGAGAGCGGCCAGTACTTGGCGCGTTCGAAGCCGAAGCAACCGTTCGGATGCCGTCGGACGAATCGCAAGCGCAAGCCCTTCGACGTCAGCGTGTGTAATGATCCTGGTTCCTTCGCCTTCCGAGAGAAGGAGCCAGGACCGAGTAGCAACTAAACCACGCCCGATGCTTCGCCATTGGAGCGTGCGCGTCGGTCGTTCGGCAGTTATCTCGCTCTGGAAGCGGATGCCGGACACCTTCCACCAAAAGCGCTGGGGGTTGAGGGCAGGACGTGCGCTGAGCATACGCACATGGGGATTCCAGCGATCCCACCGGTCCATGCGGCGCAACAATTGCCAGACGCGGTGCGGAGGTGCAGCGATGAAGAGCTCATCGCTCGCCTCTATGCGACACGG
Organism: bacterium HR20; assembly: GCA_002898675.1. Taxonomy (GTDB): domain Bacteria; phylum Bacteroidota; class Ignavibacteria; order Kapaibacteriales; family NICIL-2; genus NICIL-2. Next base: position 7,970 of record BEHW01000044.1, on the reverse strand, counting down.
GGGAAGACTCATTGGTCCTCTAAACAAAAAACGACTTATTGCTTATGGGTTCTGCCACTGGGGGCTTGTTCAGACTGTGCGGGGCTCAGCAGGGACACAAACGGGGAATACGCGAAGCACATCAACCGAAGCAGAATCACAGGGACAGAAAACGGACTCACCGATATTTTAGTGCACCCGCTGCATTTGTCAGCAATGAAAAGACTGATTGTCCATTGTATTTTGGCGTTCGAAGACCGCTCTTGACTTTCGGAGGATACGCAAAATGCTCAAGCGCTTCCTACTTACCCTTGCTTTTCTACTTTTTGCCCACGCGGCATATGCCCAAGGTTCGGGCGTCAAAGTCGGCGCAACGCTGCCGAATTGGAAGTACGTAGCCGATTCTGCAGCCTCTCTGCGCACAAACAACCTGGCAAATTTTGCGATCGCGCTCGTGCAGGAATTCCCCCTCGGCGGTGTCTTTTCGATTCAGCTGGAGCCTACCTATAGCGTCCGCACCACGACAACAGACATTCTCGCGAGCGTCCTTGCGCAGTACGCTCCGGACTCATTACCGCCGCAAATACCTTCGTCGCTCGAGTATGAGCACCAGATAACGTCCATCGAGCTTCCAATCCTTCTCAAGATTGCCACCGGCACCAGCGGCGTTCGCGGCTATGTATTTGCCGGACCGAACATTCGATTCCAGCTCTCGGCGGTAACCACACTCAAGACGGATACGACCAATCTCAACAGTTCGGTGCCGCTTGACGTCAAGCCAAAAGCCAATACCGCCGTCGCTGGTGCAGACATTGGTGCAGGGATCGAGATTCCGCTTGGTCTTTTCAGCCTTGTTGCCGATGCTCGTTACACGTTTCCACTGACGGATATGAGTTCAATGGAAGCGTTCGGACGGCGAATCGGCACACTCAACTCGAACGATATCCGAATATTCGCCGGGTTGATGTTTCGGTGGTAGTGTGCTCTGCTGTTGGAAGAGCTACTCAAATTTGAACGAGGCAATCGCGCGCTCGAATGCGGGTTTATAGCTTGCTTCTTCTTGCTTGTTCCAGGTCAAGAATATTCGGTAGAGTTTTTTGTCCTTCACGGCTAAATACACCCGACGTTCGATGCCCTTTTGGGGCGAATAGGCAAAGAGCACCGCATCTACGCCACCGAGCTTGACTTTCTGCGGCGTGCCGCCTCCGAATGTAGCACGATTGTCATTGGCGATTTTATCGAGATTTGTCTGCGCCGAGGCATCGAGAATATCCACGCGGATTGTGCAGTCAAGACGGCTGCCGAGATATTCCGAGCCACCGACTGCTCCTTGCGCTTTGATGCCTTTGACACGGAAGTTGTCGGGAATTTCCAAGCTGTAGCCATTTCCACGCGTGCGAACAAAGTTCGATGATGGCGGCTCTGGACCTTTGGGAAGAGTATCCACTCGAGGCGATGCTGCCTGCACCTGTGGAAGGACCACCGAGCCGAGAATTCGCTCTACCGCAGGCTTGTAGTAGTCGAACGTGCTCCCGAATGCGGCGAACTCTACGGTCGTGATGAAGCTATCCTTGGCCGCATAGACTTTGAATCCTTCGAACATTCCGTCGGGGGCTTCGAACTTGTAGGAGAGTTTCGTTGCGGTAACTCCAGCGAGTGTTGTTTTCTCTTGCCGATACGCATCATCGGCAAAGACCTTGTCTTCCTTGATGAACTGCTCGAGCGGTGCCGATGTTTTGATCACGCGCATTTCCAGTTTTGCAGCAGAGGGTCCTTCGCCGTACTCAACGAAGCGTTGCTCTGCCCCTGCAATGGAAATGGCGTAGAACTGCTCCCCAGCAACCGCACGGTGGGTCCAGTTGGCAGGATATTCGATTGAAAAGTTCCGGATCGGATCGGTGTAACGCTGCCATCCCTGGATCGGAACAGGTTCGGCTTTCTTGCCGCAGCTAACCATCAGCGCACCCACAAGACACAACCACGCAATCGCGTACCGATGCATTGCACAAGTGACTGGGAAGTTCAACAACGGTGGTGCGAAACTACGCACAACGGCTCCCTTTCCCTCCTGAAGTGGAGGCGCGTAACTGTTGTAGGAGAGGCTGCCCAGCGAAAACGCGCAGCAAGTGAGTCTATCGGACAAGCTGCCAGATCGCCGTTGCAATCAGTATGGCACCTGTCGCAGCAGCGGTGCTTCCCCACAGCCAGAGCTGTTCGAGCACAAGGTAACGCTCGCCTTCGCTCAGTCGGGCAAGGTATCCATCCAGATCAAATCGCATCGGCTTGATCGCACTACGGTTGAATCACCGCCAGCAGGTATCGGCACTTTTGAGCAAAACTTCACTGCTGCCCGAGAGCTGCTGCAGTAACTTTGCCAACCGTGGAACGCTGCACCGAGGTTGCAGTGTTCAGTGTAACGGTCAATCAGTACGCTGGTATATCAGGCAGGTAGTGCCATGTACGAGGTTGTATCGCACAGTGTCTCGTTTGCTCTCAGCCAAGAGCAAGAGCAAATTCGGCAACTTGCGCGCGAGTTCGCTGAAGCAGAGATTCGTCCGCACGTGGCCTATTACGATGAAACGCAAGAGTTCCCGCACGAAATCTTTCGCAAGCTCGGCGAGCTTGGTTTTTTAGGAATTCTGATCCCACCCGACTACGGTGGCGCAGGCTTAGGCGCACTCGAATGCGCAATCATCGTCGAGGAAATCGCACGCATCTGTCCTGCGGTTGCGCTCGGTGTTGCTGCGCACAACGGACTGTGCACCTACCACATCTACCGTTACGGGAGCGATGCGGTGCGGGAGCGTTACGTTCGTCCCCTTGCACAAGGCGAAACGCTCGGTGCTTGGGGGCTGACCGAACCAGGCTCTGGCTCCGATGCTGGGGCAATGCAAACAATCGCTCTCCGCGATGGCGACGACTACATTCTCCGCGGCAGCAAGAATTTCATCACGCACGGCAACGTCGGCTCAATTGCGGTGATCATGGCAAAAACCGACCCTGCAAAAGGTAAGCGAGGCATTAGTGCGTTTGTGGTGGATAAATCCATGCCCGGGTTCTACGCCAGCAAGAAGGAAAACAAAGTTGGGATGCGCTGCAGTGACACTGCGTCGCTCGTGCTCGACGATGTGCGGGTTCCGGCGACCAACCTGCTTGGCCAGGAAGGCGAGGGATTTCAGCAAGCACTGGCAATTCTCGATGGCGGTCGAGTGACGATTGCTGCTCTTTCGGTTGGCTTAGCGCAAGGTGCGTTCGAAGCGGCGATGAAGTATGCACAGGAGCGCATCCAGTTCGGCAAACCGCTCATCGAGCATCAAGCAGTCGCGATGAAGCTGGCTCGAATGAACATGGAGATCGAAGCAGCACGGCTGCTCACCTACCGTGCTGCCTGGCTCCGCGACCAAGGGAAGTCGTACCGCCAAGAAGCTTCACAGGCGAAGCTCTTCGCCAGCGAGGTTGCTGTCCGCACTGCGGAAGATGCCGTGCAAATCCACGGTGGCTATGGCTACATCAAGGAATTCCCCGTCGAAAAGTACTGGCGCGACTCCAAACTGCTCACCATCGGCGAAGGCACCAGCGAAATCCAGCGTATCGTCATCGCACGAAGCCTGCTGGTAAATTACCTTACACAATAACTGCGAATACTTCCTCAATCAGCAACTTTGGCTTCATTCCAGGACTACAGCGTATAACTCCGGCTGAATGCTGGTAGTTCGTCATCACAGCTTGTTTCGTTACTGACGTGCACTTGCGTTCATGGCTCATTCAAGCCATGATCTGATGAATTTTTGAGGTAATTTATCATGCTGACTACTACAGTGGTTATTCCAGCGTGATGATCATCTCGGCAATACCGTTGAGCGAGGAGACCTTGAGCGCGGTGCGCATTTCCTCGTAGCTTGGTGGAAAGCCGCGCTCTTGGATGTACCGTTCAATGAACGCCAGCAGCTGGCGTTGTCGCGGCGAAAGCGGCGGGCGCATCCTTTTCGACAGGCACAAAGGTTCAACAGAGCGAAAAATACGACTTTCCTGGAACAATTTTCAGGTTGTTGAAACAAGGGTGGAGAGTACTGGATAAAGTTTCAGGTTCTGGATAAGTCGAGAAACGTGTGGGGAGGGGGTGAGGGGTGCGATGATGTGAAAATCATGCATAACGGCGTTATACATGTCCCAAACTTGCGAATTCAGCGCAAAAACGCAATTTTTCGCAGAAATCGAAATTTTTTTGCGTTTTCCTCTTGCGCAAGCAGACTTCTGCGCGTGTTTTGCACTTGCGCGGTGGGAGAAAGTGGGAGATAGGCACCCCTTTCACTGCTGCGCAGGTGACGGTGACCGGTGCCGTCGCCGAGTGTTGCACCGATGCGCTTGTCCCGAGCGTGAGTGGGTTCAAAGGTCAGGAAACCTATTCGGTTGACGCCAAGGGGCGGGTGAACATCCCCGCCAAGATGCGTCGTGTCCTTGCGCCCGAGGCGCAGGATACGTTCGTGCTCACGCGCGGGACCGATCGCTGTATCGTCGCCTACCCACTCAATGAGTGGCGGCGCTACGAGGAGCGCTTTGCGCAGCTCAACCAGTACGATGAGAAGCAGCGGTTCTTTCTCCGCATGATTCTCTCGTGGTGTGAAGAAGTCGAGCTCGATCCACAGCAGCGGATTGCGGTATCCTGATCCCAACACTTCCGGTACAGGTGTAGTAGTCTCAAAGTATACCTCAGGCTGGTTGTATCCGCACAAACCGGCGCTTGCCCACCTTGACGATATGCTCCCCGCGCGGAAGCACTGCTGCATGGTCTGTGACACGCTCACCGTTGACGTACACGCCGCCTTGCGCGATCAACCGCCGTGCCTCGCTCTTCGATGGAACTAACCCCGCAGCAACTACTACCTCGACAAGTGGCATTGGCAACTGCAGCGGGACAGTCTCGATTTCTTCCGGCACTTCCTTGTGACGGAACATGCGGTCGAATTCCTCCCGGGCATGGCGCGCTGCGTCCTCCCCATGATAGCGCGCCACCAGCCGCTCTGCCACCAATGCTTTTGCTTCGCGCGGATGTAAGCTCCCATCGCGCAATTGTTGCTCCATCGCATGCGCTTGGTCAGCAGAGGCAAACGTCGCATAGCGGTAGTAGCGCACGATGAGTTCATCCGGGATGGACATGACTTTCCCGAACATTTCGCGCGGCGGATCGAGCAATGCGATGTAGTTGCCGAGCGATTTGCTCATCTTCTGCACGCCGTCGGTGCCTTCGAGCAGTGGCATCAGCACGATCGCTTGCGGCTCTTGTCCAGCGTGCTTTTGCAGTTCCCGCGCTAAGAGAAAGTTGAACCGTTGGTCGGTTCCCCCAAGTTCGATGTCTGCCCGCACCTCGACGGAATCGAGCCCTTGCGCAAGAGGGTAGAGCAGCTCATGGAGCGCGATCGGTTGCTCGCGGTTGAAGCGCTCGTGGAAATCATCGCGCTCGAGCATCTGGGAAACAGTCACCTGCGCTGCGACACGGATAACATCAGCAAATGTGAGCCTGCTGAGCCATTCGGAGTTCGAGCGAATCTCCGCACGTGCGACATCGAGGACGATCCCCACTTGCTCGAAGTACGATCGCGCATTCGCTTGCGTCTCCTCGAGCGTCAGCGCTGGGCGCGTTTTCGTACGGCCGCTCGGATCGCCGATCATCGCGGTAAAATCGCCGATGATGAAGATGACCGTATGTCCCAGTTCTTGAAACTGCCGAAGCTTTTCGAGTACGACCGCGTGGCCGATATGCAGATCCGGCCGCGATGGATCGCATCCGAGCTTGACACGGAGGGGTGTGCGCGTTCGAACTGCTCGCTCCAGCTTTGCACGAAACTCATCGAGCGGCAATATTTCCGCAACACCATCGGAGAGGATTCGGAACTGTTCCCCGGCAGGGAGCATTGCACCTGGAACGTTGCTCAACATGTGCGGGATACGTCGCTTTGTGCTGCTTGAATTTGCTCATGGCGCTTGCGGAGCAGTTCGCGCTGCTCCAACCGCTGTTGGCGCCGAATTTCCGCTGCTTCGTAGCGGCGCTGCTCGTCCGGTGTCCGCGGCTCGATCGGTGGAACTGGCAGTGGCTTGCCGTATTGGTCAATGGCAACGAACGTCAGATACGCCGTTGCAACATGGGCTGACGATCCGTTGATCGGATCCTCGCGGAGTACTTTGACGCCAACCTCCATCGAGGTCCGAAACGCACGATTGACCATCGCGTAGATACGCACAACATGTCCCAACTTGATCGGCTCGAAAAAGCTGATGCTATCAACCGATGCTGTCACACAGACCCGCCCACTATGCTTCATCGCAGCCAGTGCTGCGGCAATATCCACCCAGTGCATCAAGCGTCCACCGAGTAGGTTGCCCAAGTAGTTCGTATCGTTGGGCAAAACAAGCTCTGTCATCTCGATAGCGGACTCCGAAGGACATTTGGATTGCATCGTAGAGAAACAGTGGAGATTGCACCACAAATGCAAAGCTACGGCTCCTGCCGTTGCTCGCGGAGCTCTGCGATCACATGCTCAAGCATCATCGAGCGCGAGCCTTTGACTAAAACCACATCCCCCGGACGTGCCAGCAAGCGAACGATGGATGCTGCTTCACTGTGGCTTCGAGCGATTGTAACCGCGCACGAGAGGCTCCCACCACCAGTGAGAGAGCACACCGCCTGCTCCATCGCCTGCCCAATTGCGACAACGACGTCAGCACGCTCTGCAGCATACCGCAGGATCGCCTGATGCTCGGCATCAGTGGCTGCACCCAGCTCACGCATATCGCCAAGCACCGCGATACGTTGCTGAGCTGTCGGATATGCCGAGAGCGTATCGAGCGCTACACGCATCGAAGCTGGGTTGGCGTTGTAGCAATCGTTCAAGATGGTAATGCCGCCCTGGCCTTCCTCGACCTGCATTCGCGCATAGCGCTGTGGAGCAGCGGGACGGTACGTTCCAAGCTCATGGGCAATTGCCTCCAACTCTACGCCAAGACTGAGTGCCACTGCAGATGCAGCGATCGCACAGAATGCTGCACCGTATCCTGGGTGCGATAGCCGTGCACGGACACTGGTTCCTTCGAACGCAAGCTCGATGAGCGGGAAGAGCGTACGGGGCTCGAGCACAAAGCTTGCGCGGAGCTGAGCCGAACCATCGCGACCGAACGTCAGGACGTGCGGCATGTGGTCAGCATAGCGTACAAGACGGTTATCGTCAACATTGACGCATGCAAACCCGCCGTGACGAGCAAGCCAACGAAAGAGCGCAGTTTCTTCCTGCTCGACACCATCGAGCGAGCCGAGGAACTCCAAATGCTCTTCGGCAATTGCCGTGATAACGCCATGTGTCGGCTCAGCGATGCGGCAAAGCTCAGCAATTTCCCCGGGACGATTTGTCCCGATCTCGACCACAACTGCAGTGTGCGCGGGTTCAATCCCCAGAAGCACATGCGGCACACCAACGCGGTTGTTCCAATTGCCGGGCGTCCGATGCACAGAATACCGCGTGGCAAGAAGATGCGCGGCAATGTCTTTCGTCGTCGTCTTTCCGACGGCGCCTGCAACTGCAACGACCGGTACATCAAAACGCCGACGATGCGCCCGCGCAAGATCGCCGTAGGCAGTAAGCGTGTCGCCAACCCAGAACGTCGGCACATCCCCAGGTGCGCAGTTTCCCCGATAGGACGCATCGAGTACCAACGCACGTGCGCCGCGCTCGATCGCATCAGCAACGAACGCATGACCATCGAAACGCTCCCCACGAAGCGCTACGAAAAGATTGCCCGCCTGAAGTGTCCGCGAATCCGTGGAAACACCCTCGACAACGTCGAGCGCGTCAAGATTGTCACTTGCAACGGGCTTGAGGACTTCGGCAAGCTCTGCACGTGTGAACAGCAACATAGCGACATCCATCGGTGATGTGCAAAACTACTTGCCGCCAGAAGTGTTCAGTTTTCGGGGGAGCTGCCGATAACACACAGCGAAC
>BEHW01000043.1 GCA_002898675.1 bacterium HR20 | reverse complement strand
TGGGTCGCGGAGAATTTTCTTCTGGAGCAAACCAACAGTGAGCATTTGCCGTAAGCGCGCCGCGAGATTGTCGAATCGGTTCTCTGGGCGTGCGAACCTCAAGTACTGCCGCAGTCGCCATGCGCTCCGTGCGAAGACTGCTACTGCTGCAAGGAATACGAGCCAAAAAACGAAGTTCTTCGTGGTCATCGGTGCATGCTATGGTTGTGCGAATGCAGGGTTGGTTATGAATGCTGAATCGGTCAGCGCTTGCAAAAATGCGCGGAGATCATCGAGCTCTTGGCGAGTCAGTCCAAGCGGGCGAATCCGCGGGTCCTTGTTGACAAATGGCTTTCCACCCGTGTTGTAATGCTCAAGTACCTCATCGAGTGTCGCAAGAGTGCCATCGTTCATGTAGGGTGCGGTGAGTGCGACGTTGCGAAGTGTCGGTGTCTTGAACTTGCCGATGTCGCCTTCATTGCCAGTCACGTAGTAGCGGCCGCGGTCGTAGTAGTGCGTGTGAATGCCGATGCTGTGGAAGGTGTTGTCGGTAAAGTTCGGGCCGCTGTGGCATCCAGAACAACCGGCGCGGGAACTAAAGAAGAGTGCCATGCCACGCTTTTCTGCGCCGCTGAGCGCACTCGAGTCGCCGCGGCAGTAGCGATCGTACCGAGAGTTGCCTGAGATGAGCACGCGGCAGAAGGTCGCTAGTGCTCGGATAGCATCGCGTGCCGATGGCGCGGTGCCGAACACCTGTGGGAAGAGTTGCCGGTAGCGCTCATCACGTGCAAGGAGCTGTGCGACCTGTACGGTGTCAGATGCCATCTCGATCGGGGACGTTAGTGCGCCGAGGATCTGCTCTTCGATCGAACGGGCGCGCCCATCCCAGAACCAAGCGCTGCTGTAGGCGACATTGACAAGTGCTGGTGCATTCCGCAATCCCGTTTCGCTATCGCTACCTCGGCTGACAGCGAGCGTATCAGCAAATGCATGCGACTGGCGGTGACAACTTGCACACGAAAGATCGCCATTACGCGAAAGCCGCCCGTCATAAAAGAGCAAGCGCCCCAGTGCAATTTTCTCGCTGGTGATGGGGTTATCCCGTGGGATTGGAATCGGTGGAAAGCCCTCGGGCACAGGATAATCCGACACGGTGATGTCGGAAGTTGTGCCGGGATGATCTACACACGACCACCAGCCAGCCGCAAGTGCTGCCGTCAATGCCACGAGTATCCATCGCATAGTGACCGCAATTTAGGAAGCCCTCCAGAAAGCGTGCGTACTTTTGCAACCGATAAACCTCGACACCACACTTGATGATTCCACTCCTGGACCTGCACCGTCAGTATCGCACCCTTGCACCCCAGATCGAAGAACGCCTTCTCCGTGTTGCACGGAGCCAGCGCTTTGTACTCGGCCCAGAAACCGAACAGCTCGAAACAGCACTTGCAGACTATCTCGGTGTTCGGCATGCAATCGCTGTTTCGAGCGGTACTGATGCACTGCTTGTTGCCTTGATGGCACTTGGCATCGGACCTGGAGACGAAGTCATTGTACCGACGTTTTCGTTTTTTGCGACTGCGGGGGTTGTGGCGCGGTTGCATGCCAAACCGGTGTTTGTGGATGTCGAGCGTGCGACGCTGACGCTCGATGTTGCACGCACGGAAGCTGCGCTGAGTTCGAAGACGCGCGCGATTATTCCAGTTCACCTCTACGGGCAAGGAGCAGCGATGGATGAACTGCTGGAACTGTCGGCTCAAACAGGTGTGCCGATCATCGAGGATGCTGCTCAAGCGCTCGGAGCGCGCCACCGCGATGGACGGCGTTTGGGAACGCTTGGGACGATTGGGTGCTTTTCGTTTTATCCAACGAAAAATCTCGGCGCCTTCGGTGATGCAGGATTAGTTGTCACCAACGATGATACACTCGGACATCGGTTACGCATCATGCGAAACCACGGAATGGAGCCACGCTACTACCATGCGATCGTCGGCGGGAATTTTCGGATGGATGAGTTTCAAGCAGCGGTGCTCAATGTCAAGCTCCCCTATCTGGAACAATGGAATGCTCGCCGCGCTGCGCATGCAGAGCGGTATCGCCAACTCCTTGCGGCGGCAGGACTCGTCGGGGATCGTGCACCGGTTGAGCTACTGACTGTGCGCTATCCCGATGTGCCAGGTTCGCACATTTACCACCAGTTCGTCATTCTTGCTGCTGAGCGCGATCGTCTGCGCGCGTTTTTGCAGGCCCAGGGAATCGGAACGGAAGTGTACTACCCTGTACCATTCCACCGGCAGCAATGCTTTGTTGAACTTGGTTTTTCGGATGACGACTTCCCCGTAGCCAACAAGGCAGCTGCACAAAGCCTGGCATTGCCAATGTTCGCTGAGCTGAGCGAGGATGAAATCGCAGCCGTCGTCGAAGCAATTGCTGCGTTCTATGGAAGCCTGGCTTTGCGTTCTACTGCCGCTTGACTACGACGATTGTGCGATCGTCACTGTAGGGTGCGCCTGCACTAAAGTGCTGGACGTCTTCGAGAATCTCCAGAGCAATTGACTTCGGCGATTGGCTGCTTGCAGCGCGCACGTGATTGGCAAGTCGCTCGATGCCGTAGAGTTCACCACTTGGGGATTGCGCTTCGAGGACGCCGTCGGTGACGATGAGGAGAATATCGCCGTGCTGCATGTTGATGTTCTCGACCGAACAGCGTTGGTGCGGCGCGATGCCTAAAATCCCACCCGTTGGCTCCAGCGATGTGATCGTGCTGCTTCGAGCAGAATAGTGCAGTGCAGGGCAATGACCAGCATTCGCGTAGAGGACAAGTCCGCTCGCTGAAGGTGTGATCTCGCAGTAGAAGAGCGTCACAAAGCGCTCGTGCGGAAACGTTTCGTAGATGAGCGTGTTGAGCCGGGCGATCAGCGAGGAAATCTTCGTGTGGTAGGTGATGCCCATGCGGAGCGCACCCGAAACAAAGAGCGCTTGAATCGCTGCTGGCAAGCCTTTGCTTGCTGCATCGCTGACGACAATGCCAAGCCGCTCTTCCTCGCTTGTGTCCGTCGGGCGGAGGTAGTCGAAGTAGTCGCCGCCGACGATCCGATCGGGGATGGAGACGCCGTACGCAGTGTAATCCAAAAATTCGATCGAGTGGTCGGGCAACAGCGAACGTTGAATGAGCGAGGCTTGGTCGAGATCCCGCTGGATGAGCGCGCGTTCGTGCCGATGGCGGAGGTTCTCCAGTGCAGCAGTTGCTGCACTGCCGATGATTGCAAGGATGGATGCAAGTTCACCTCCGACCGTTGGGGCGTTGATAGCAACGACGTATTCGTAAAACTTTTCTCCTTGCACTTTGAGGAGACGACCGACGCCAGTGGCAGAATAGATTTTGATGCCGCGCTCGCGGAGCAGCGCATCAGTTTCAACATCGGTGACGGTGCGTTGCTTGGCGAGTGCGGCGAACGTCGGCTGTTCCGAGATGCCGAGTTCGTAGCCATCGGGAATGTGCTCGACCTCGCCGTACTGGTAGAGAAGGCGATAGACCCCACGCTCTGGGAGAAGCTTCCAGACTCGTCCGCCGACGACGGCGAATTCTTCGCGTTCGACTAATTCGCGCACCAGTGACTGGAGTAACTTCTCCTCGTCGTCGAACTCCGAACTAAGCAATCGGTCAAGTAGTTTGTAGAGATGACGCTGCGGAAGGGAAAGGCTCACAGGTTCCGTCATAACTTCGTACCCTTGAACACTTCAAACGTTGCCGATGACGAACGACCGTGCAGCGCGATTGCAGCAGGTGCTTGTGCTCTCGGGCAGTCCTGAACGTGCAATGGCAGCATTCGGTGGCACGCTCGATGCACAACTGCACGCCCTCGAGGAATTCGCGGTTGCTAAGCCGGCCAAGGTGCTTGCTCTGCTCCGATCACTTCGAGGAACGAACGTGGCGATTGTTACAAAAGACTTGCGCTACCAACGCTTCCGGACAATCTGGAAACTCTACGGTGCAATTGCTGGGCTCAGTCACTGGATGTTCATTGATGAGCAGGGACGTTGCGATCGTTTCTCGTGGGTGAAGCTGTTTGCCATCGAGCTCCCGCTTCTGGTGCTCGAGGGGGCAGTGAGCCTCGTCGGTGTTTTCGTCGGGTGGATTCGTTTGCGGTACTAACGAGCACAGTGCCGATGAAGCTGCTCTACATTCGAACCGATTTCTACGGCGCAGCGACCGATGGTGGCTCGTTTACAATGCAGAAGGGAATCCTTTCAGGGCTGATGGCCGAGGGAGTAGATGTAGAGGTTGTAACAAGCTGCCCACCACCAGAGCACGGCACAATCCCGGTCCACGTGATCCCGTACAGCCGACTGACGATGAATCTTCCTGAAGTGCTCAGCGTCCTCCACAACGGACGTGTGGTGCGTCGTGTCGCTCCGATTATTGCACGCTTTCGCCCTGATGTGATCTATCAACGCCACAGTAGTCACAACATCACTGGTGCTATGATCCTGCGGCGGTACGGCGTACCGTACATCCTCCAATTCGATGGTTCCGAGCTGTGGATGAAAACCAATTGGAGCAGGACGTACTTACCGCGCATGCTGCAAGATGCAGAGCACATTGCACTCCGATGCGCAGCGCTCGTCACGGCTGTATCTGAGCCGATGCAGCGCATGGCAATTGAGTGCGGTGCTGCTCCCGACCGTGTGGTGGTTGTGCCAAATGGTGTTGATACCGAGCAGTTCTCGCCATCGGTTGTTCCGTCCCCTATTCGCCGACACTACGGTTGGGAGAATGCCGTGGTGGTCGGCTTTGTTGGAACCTTCGATCGCTGGCATGGTGCGGAGGTATTGGCAGAGGCGCTTGGATATGCACTGCAGCAGAATTCCTCGCTGCGAGGGCTATTCGTCGGTGATGGTGCTACGCAGGGTAGAGTAATGGACATCATTCAACGTTGCGGCATAGTCAATCGCGTCGCTTTTGTTGGTCGAGTGCCGCATGCGGACGTGCCCTCATACTTGGCGGCGTGCGATATCCTCGCTGTTCCTACGCTCCCAAACCCTGATGGCACAGAATTCTTTGGCTCGCCGACCAAGCTCTTTGAGTACATGGCGATGGGCAAAGCGATCGTTGCATCGCCACTTGGCCAAGTACGCTTGATTATCGCTGATGGAGAAACAGGGTTGTGGTGCCAGCCAGGCGACGCACTATCGCTGGCGAACGCTATTGTTCGGCTTGCAGCCGATCCTGCGTTACGGATCAAGCTTGGCGAAGCAGCCCGTCGCCAGGCAGTTGAGCATCACTCGTGGTCTGCGAGGGCGCGAGCGTTGCTCCAGGCGTGGGAGAACGTCCGTGCTTCCAAATCGTAGCGGCAGTTGCACCACGGAAGTTCCGTTTCCAGATTTGTCGCGATGATGATGATGGCGTCCTTCCGTGCGCGCTCGATCCACTTCTGAAGCGTTGCAATGCCGCGCTGGTCAAGATTTGTGCTCGGCTCATCGAGGATGATGAGCGCCGGCGAGCCAGCAAACGCCAGCGCGAGCTTGAGCCGTTGCACCATGCCGGACGAAAGCTCGCCGATGCAGGTAAACGAAGCATCAGCTAAGCCAGATTCTTCGAGCAACGCTGACAGCGCGGTAGGCTCGATCCCTCGACACGCAGCGTGGAATCGGGCAAGTTCATCAACGGTGAGTTCATCGTAGAGTGCAACTGCTGGTGCGCAGTAGCCGGAGTGCAGACGGCGCCACTCTGCTGCGGTCGAGGCGATGCCATCGCACAGGAGGGCGACTGTCCCAACGCTTGGAGAGAGCAGCCCAGCAATGATGCGCAGAAGCGTAGATTTTCCGCTTCCGTTGCGCCCGACGCATGCCAGAACGTCTCCCTGCTCGAGCGAAAAGCGTACCTGTTCGAAGATGCGCCGCTTGCCATAACAATGTCCCACCTGCTCAAGTTGCAATGCGATCATGGCAGCACCGCGAGCTTAGTAACAACGGACGCTTCGCCGGACCGAATGACGACAACGAAGATGCCTTGTGTGGGGAAGTTCGGTGCTGTCGTCACAAGACGGATGCTCCGTTGACCGGTTGCATTCAGCTCAATTGCTGCATCGGTGCGGAAAACCTCGATGCCGTCGCTGCTCAGCAGCGCAACAGTTGCGCGGTCACCTGCGCGAGCCTCGGCAGGGACAGGGAGGAAAAGTTCGCGGTGGAGCGAGTGCACGAGCGGATTAGGGAACGGTGTCTGCTGTGCTGCTGTGGCGAGCCCGCTCCGAAATATGACCACATCGCAGGCAGTGTCCATTGTTCTCGTGCAACGGTACGGCGAGGTGCCAAGTGGTTCCCCGCTACCGCTGCGCACGATGCGGACGCTGTAGTCGGTGCTCCTGCGCCCGTCGCTGGCGAGCTCTCGGATAGCTGGATTTGTAGCGAGGAAATCTGCTGTATCTGCCGTTGATCGAGGGTCACCTGAAGGCAGCGTTGCCCGCAACATCTTGAATTGGAGCGGATAGAGCGAGGTTGTCTGGGTCCACGATGGCTCGGTGTACACTTGATCGTCCATCCCGTTTTCTGGTTGCAGTTCCGGAAGCACTGCAGCATCGGGGAAGAAGCCTTCGCGGGCACGCGATCCGGTCCAGTACAACCATGGAAGCATCGAGCACCACAGAGAGCGGAAGTCGCCTCCACGGCTGCTGATGACGCTATCGAGCGCAATTGGTGGCTGGCTGCACTTGCCGATGCCTTCCCACCAGGAGCGAATCAGGCTATCGCCAAGCTGCAGTGCCAGGTACCGGAGAACAATCGAATAGCCATAGCTTCCCTCGATACTCCGGTCGCAACTGAGGCAGTAGAGTGTCGGGTTTGCGAAGAGTCGCTGGACGTAGTGCGTGTAGTTTGTGATGGAAGGAAAGGCGCGTTGTTCAATCCAGACGCTGGTCATCTCGTAGTACGTCGGGCTAAAGCCGTAGGCGTAGCCATACTGTACCAGGTGATGGAATTCGTGGTAGCACGTAATCTTGAGTGCAGTGACTCCGGTGTCGGTGTAGGTTGACCGCCGTGTCACTGTGCCGATTGAATCGGCGCTGCTGTAGTCGTTGTCGAGAAAAATAAAGCCGGTCGAAGCAATGCCACCACAGGGCGTTGGGACAAGGTCTTCGGCATAGGTTGCACCGTACCAGCCGAATTGCCCAAGATCCCGATCATCGAAGAAAAATCCTGGGGTACACCCAAGCTGGACAAGGTAAACATCCCACGAGCTGCTATCAACGTAATCCCGCGGTGGGATACGGTAGCCCAACGTGTCGCATGCAAAGCGGAGGGCAGCATCCATGTAGTATGCTGCCGAGTCCACAAAGTCAGGGATGCCGTTGCCGTCGCGGTCTGCAGTGGGGACTGCGTTGATTCCGAGTGTGTCGTAGTGAATACGAAAATTCCCCGAGGGCGAGAGCACCGAAAACTGCATCCGTGGGCGGATGCGGCTTTGTGTCGTAGGGACGTTGTGATGGAGCTGCACCAAGCATGAATGCAGAGGGATTTCGTCTGCATGCAACTGCATCCGTCCGCTCTGTCCGGTAAAGAGCACAAGCGCGAGGAACGCAGCAGCGCGTGCTATTTGAACATTTCCTTGATCATGCCCCACGTGCGTCGCACTGTGCTCAGGTTGTGAGTGACGGCGGTTGAGGATGTGTATGTGAAGGAGTTGTCGCTGCCGACAATCCGAAGGCGGTAGTAGTAAACTTTCGCTGCAGTCCCGGGGTCATTGCCTGAGCCTTTACCGAGGACGTCGCTATCAACGTACCGATAGACCGTGCCACTCCCTTTCGGATCGAGGGACGCAACGAGCGTCCACGTGCGGTTGTCGCTCGAACGCTCGATGTCGTAACGTTGGACGTCACGTTCGACAGTTGGCTTCCACTCGATGGTGATCGAGCGGCCATCGCTTCGTGCGCTGAGGTATTCCACGCTCACTTCCAGCGCCGCAGCGAGCGTTGCTGCCAGGAGCAAGGCAAGTGTCAATCGAATCGCTTTCATTCTGCCGCAAATATATTGCGCTGCGCAGCGAACAAACTCTCCAGCGCTGATGAAGAGCACCGCTGACGTTGCCATCATTGGTCTTGGGATTGCGGGTGCCACACTTGCAATCGAGCTTCGCAATCGAGGTGTGCAGGTCTGTGCGTTCGATGACCCAGCTCACGGTACAGTCTCTCGTGGTGCAGCAGGGCTAATTTCACCTGTGGCGGGATTGCGTTTTGGCGTCCTCGACGAGTGGCAGCAGTGGTGGGATCATGCCAGTGCGTTCTACCGCAGCATGCAGGCGATCGAACCTATTCCATGCTACCGTTTGCTCTACGGCGAGGATGAACGGAGGTACTGGCAGCGCAAGCGTCAGCAGCTCACAGAAGAGAACCTTGCAGAGGAGGGCACTCTCCCGGCTCATACTGTCCAGTGCCTTACACCGCCTGCCGAAGTGGTTGCTATTCGCACAGCCGCCAGAGTTCATGCAGCGCGAGTGCTCGACACCGTCGCGCAGTTGCTCGACACCGAAGGAAGGCTCTGTCGCCGTTGGGTTGCGGAGGAAGAGGTTACGCCCATCTGGGCAGGCTGGCGTGTTGGCGGCATCGAATGTGCTCACGTGGTCTTTTGTCAAGGACCCGCACTTGCAGCATCAGTGCGTTTTGGCTGGCTGCCGCGGATGTTCGCGCGTGGACAGCGTATCGCTGGAACGCTCGCGCACTCCATCGCACCAGAACCTCTCTGGCTGAGTATTCGTGGGAAAAGCTTGATGCTTGAGGGCAGATTGTTTTCGTTTGGCTCGACCTTCGATTGGGAAACGACCCAACCGATTGTCACCGAGCAGTCCACTGATCACCTCCGCCGGCAGCTGGAGCAGTACCTTCGGGTGCCATTCCGTATCGAGCAAGCGTGGGCGGGTGTTCGGCCGATCATGGCAGACCTCAAGCCAGCCATCGGCGAGCATCCGCAGCAGCGGCAGTGTTGGTTGTTCAACGGCCTCGGCTCGCGTGGGCTGCTCCTTGCACCGCGTCTGGCAAACATTCTGGCTGATGCGATCGTCGGCGACACTGGGACAATTCCTCCTCAATTCGACCTCCTCCGTTTTGCTTGTTGAGTGTCGTTATCTTGCGTGCGGTGTATGTTCACCGGTTTCTCGAAAGACGGAGATGGTACTTCCAACGGTCGTGGAGTGGTCGCACTGGATCATCGGCCGTGTGTTGCGTCCTGGCGATGTTGCCTTCGATGCAACAGTTGGGCATGGGCACGACCTGGTGATGATGGCTACGCTCGTTGGCCAGCAAGGGCTTGTGCTCGGCTGCGATATTCAGGGGCATGCAATCGAGAGTGCGTGGCAGAATGCAGAAATGCGCGGCGTCAGTGACAGGGTACGGCTGCATGTTGAGTCACACGAACACATCGAACGCATCTGCCACGGGGAAAACGTCAAGCAGCTTCGTGCGATTATGTACAACCTCGGCTATCTTCCTGGCGGGGATAAATCCATCCGCACTCGGCGCGAGAGCACGATTGCTTCGCTCGGAAAAGCGCTCGATCTGCTCATGGAGGGTGGGGCAATGACGATTGTCTCCTACCGCGGACATGAAGGTGGCGCTGAAGAAGCAGCGGCAGTGCTCGATTGGGCCAGCGCGCTTCCGCCATACCAGTTCGAGGTGGTCATGTATAGCACGCCTGCCCTCGAATCATCGCCGATTGGGATTGCCATCGGCCGACGGCTTATTCGGTGAGAATTTCGAATGGATCGAGTCGTTCGTCAATGACCAGGCGCACTTTGCCGTGCGGTGTCTCCAGCCAGCGGAGGTCTTCTGCTGGCGGTGTTTCGCCTGGTGTATCCTTGCGGCAGTCGCAGAGCCATTGGTAGAGCGACGGAGAGACAACCAGCGCCCGCGGCACGTGCCCATGTTCGAGCATGTAGCGCTCGATGTGAGCAAAGATTTCCTCGAATGCGTCGAAGTGTTCCATTGCGAACGCCTCTTAGAGTCGTTCTGAAACCTTTTTGAGCTGTTCACTCACCGATGCCAATGCGTTGCTGACGCTACTGACAACGTGTTTAGCGGTTGCAGCGACGTGCTCTTTGATTTCGCCGATCGTTTCATCAACACCTTGGCGAGCGAGTTCAGGGTAGAGCGGGAACTGCTGGCAGAAGTCGCGAACCTCGGCGCGAATGCGCTCGAGTGCATCTGGGTTATTGCGGTCTGCCAGCGCGCGATCGATCCACGCAGCGATTTGCCGCATTTCGGGTTCTTTCATGCCCCGCGTTGTCATCGCAGGAGTGCCGAGCCGAATGCCGCTGGTCACAAGTGGCGGTTGGGTGTCGAATGGGACGGCGTTTTTGTTGCAGGTGATGCCTGCTTTATCGAGCGCGTGCTCGGCGTCTTTCCCGGTGATGCCTTTGGAGCGAAGGTCAACGAGCATCAAGTGATTGTCAGTGCCGCCGCTGACGATGGTGTAGCCACGTTCGAGGAGCGCTTCCGCGAGTGCTTTTGCGTTGCGGATCACCTGGCGGGCGTACTCTTTGAACGAATCTTGCAAGCATTCGCCGAACGCGACTGCTTTTGCAGCGATGACGTGCATGAGCGGCCCGCCCTGGATTCCCGGCATGACCCAGGAATCGAGAATCTCGCCCATTTTCTTGACGCGACCGGATTTTGGAGCAACCTGGCCGAAGGGGTTGTCCACATTCTTGCCGAGCAGAATCAGCCCGCCACGTGGGCCACGGAGAGTTTTGTGGGTTGTCGAGGTTACCACATCGCAGTACGGAATCGGTGATTGGAGCAGCCCTGCGGCAATGAGGCCAGCTGGGTGTGCGATGTCTGCCATCAGGAATGCGCCAACGCGATCGGCTATCTGACGAAAGGCGCGGAAATCAATCTCGCGCGAGTATGCCGATGCACCCACAGTGATCATCCGCGGGCGATGCTCGAGTGCAAGCGCTTCGACCTGGTCGTAGTCAATGCGGCCGGTTTCAGGATGGACACCGTAGGAAACGAATCGGTACATGCGACCGGAGAAGTTCACCGGCGAGCCATGCGTGAGATGTCCGCCGTGCGCAAGGTCCATGCCGAGCACGGTATCGCCGGGCTGAAGGTAGGCAAAGTACACCGCCATGTTCGCGCTCGAACCGCTGTGGGGTTGGACGTTTGCGTATTCTGCACCGAACAGCTTCTTGGCGCGCTCGATCGCGAGTGTTTCCGCCACGTCCACCCACTCACACCCGCCGTAGTAGCGACGGCCGGGATAGCCTTCAGCGTACTTGTTTGTCAGCACACTGCCTTGCGCCTGAAGGACAGCAAGCGATGTGAAGTTCTCCGAGGCAATAAGCTCGATTTTATCCCGCTGCCGCTCGTACTCGCCAACGAGTGCGGCATAAAGCTCTGGATCGGTCGTGCGGACGATGTCGTACATTGGCTGCATGCAGAAATGATTCGACACAATTAGCGTGTAACCACCAGTGGAGCTATGCGCACTGTTTGTGCAGTGCGATAGTGGAGCATGTAGATGCCCGCCCCAAGAGACGAAACAGGCACAGCAATCGCTTGCCCAGCAGCGAGGTTCGAAAGCTGATATTCGGCAAGGGTGCGACCGTCGAGGCTGTAAATGCGCAAGGTTGCTTGGCTACTGAGCGCATCTACTGGCAGCCGAACAGCAGCCATGTCGCCACTTATTGGGTTGGGGAAAATTTCCAGTTGACTTGGAAAAAGCGAAGATTCTGCGCTCGCAAGCGGAACCTCAATGCACCGAGCAGTCCCGCTCGTGTCGGTGGCGGGTACAAAACATGTCAACACTGCCGATGTTGGACGCAACAGCGTGCCTTCGCCGATCTGGACAGACCAAAGCGGCTGGGGTGAACTTGTCGGCGAGGATCGGACGCTTGCCAAGCTTGCACCGAGCAAGATCGAGCGCGGATGCAGTTGGCGGAACGTTCGGAACACCGAGTCGGCAGCGAGCTTTTGCACCATGATGTTGCTATTCATGAACGAGGCTGGCAGCGCTTGTTCCCCGCGGAGTTGACCAAGCTGATCGAGTCCTGGAACGCCGAAGAGCGGGAATGCCTGGTACAGTGCAACCACTTTGACGACAGCGTAGAGGAGCGTTGTATCGGTGCCGCTACTTGCTTTGCCGCTGATTGAGTAGATCCAAACAGTGTTTGTGCCACGTTGGAAGTCGAACGCAAGCGTAACGGTACTGCCGATTCCGCCACCAAGATTTGCCAGGAGCGAAGTATCACCCGTAGTATAGATCGCGTCGGTTGCTACGTTGGAAATTCCCGATTGGGTTGCAGTGCGAATCGCTGCACTGGCGCCCTCAGCGGCAGTAAAGGGAGCCAGCAACTGTGCCCACGCGCTTGCATGCACAACGAAGGAAAGCAGTGCTACGACCAGCTGCGGTTTCATGGCAGATGTTCTGCAGTGTTTTGCTGGCGTGAAACTACGAAATACAACAGCATAGCATGGAGGCGCTGTTTCCATTGCGGTGTAATTTGCATGCTGTTGCTTTACTACCGCTTGACGAATGGAACTGTCTGCAGAGCAGTGGCGAGCGATCGCCAGAACGGTGATCGCATCTCGCCTGATTGACGAGATCGAAGAACGCGAGCTTGCTCCCAAAGGGCTGGTGACCTACCAGTTTTCTGCCAAGGGACATGAGGTATTTCAAGTGCTCCTTGCCGAGCTTCTCAACCACGAGCACGATGCAGCGACGGTCTATTACCGTTCGCGTCCATTCGTCCTCCACGCAGGAATGACCTACGAGGAAGCCTTCAGTGGGCCACTGGCGAGACGTGGCAGTCGCAATGGCGGACGAGACATTGGCGTTGTGCACAACCTAGTGCGGCGGCGTACGGTAACAGTCCTTCCGGCTTCCGGAGACGTCGGTGCGCAGTACACCCCGGCTGCTGGATGGGCACAGGCAATAGGCTACTACACACGTGTCTTGGGCGATGAGTCGTGGGACGGTGCTATTGCAGTTGCTCTTGGTGGCGATGGGTCGGTTGCAGCAAACGGATTTTGGTCCGCGCTGACGATGGCGACAACGCTCGGCTTGCCGATGGTCTTTGCAATCGAAGACAACGGCTTTGGGATTTCTGTGCGCTCATCGCTGCAAACACCTGGTGGCAACATTGCCAACAATTTGCGTTCGTTTCGGAACCTGCTCGTGCTCGATTGCGACGGCGCCGATCCGGCTGAGGCTGCCCACGCAGCACTGGAAGCTGTTCAGACAGCGAGGAGCAAGCGAAAACCTGTTCTGCTTCGCGGGAGAGTTCCGCGGCTATGTGGACACTCTGGCGCCGATAACCAAGCCTACAAAACCCCCGAAGAACGTGCCGAGGAAGAACGACGCGATCCGCTCCCGCGCTTGCGGAGCTTTCTCCAGCGGAAAGGCATTCTTTCGGCGCAACAGTGGAAAGAGCTGGCCGAGGATGTCCAGACGCAAGTTCGCGCGGCGTGCGAGGCTGCACTCGCGCAAGCTGAGCCGGATCCAAGCACCGTGACGCAGTTTGTCTTCTTCGATGGCCAATCAATCCAGCACGTTGGCGGTCAGTGGAGTATCGCGCCCCCGAAGCATCAGTGGACAACCGAGCCGCGTACTGATGGACCGCGCATCAATCTGATCGAGGCTGTGCGGCGGACGCTTGCCTGTGAGCTGGAGCGGAATCGGCGCGTGCTCGTCTTCGGAGAGGATGTCGGGGTCAAAGGCGGCGTCCACGGCGCAACGGTTGATCTCCAGCGGCAATTTGGCCAGGAGCGTGTCTTCGATACCTCGCTTTCAGAGGAAGGAATCATTGGACGCGCCGTTGGGATGGCGTTGGCAGGACTGGTGCCCATTCCCGAAATCCAGTTCCGCAAGTACCTCGATCCAGCGATGGAGCAGTTCAATGACTGTGGCACGATCCGCTGGCGAACGAACAACGCGTTTGCTGCGCCAATGGTCGTGCGAATACCGGTCGGCTATAGTAAGCGCACGGGCGATCCTTGGCATAGCGTCTCCGGCGAAGCAATCTTTGCGCACACGATCGGCTGGATGGTTGCGTTCCCCTCGAACGCACGCGATGCAGCAGGGCTACTGCGTGCAGCGATCTATGCGAACGATCCGGTGGTGTTCCTCGAGCACCGGAACCTGCTCGATACCGCTCCAGCGCGCACGCCGTATCCGGGCGATGATTTCATCGTTCCGCTGGGGACCGCAGCATGTGTGCTCGAAGGCACCGACGCAACAATCGTCACGTGGGGTGACATGGTGCACCAGTCACTCGAAGCGGTGCGGCTGGTGGGGCGCTCAGTCGAGGTCATTGACCTGCGGACGATTCGGCCGTGGGATCGAGAACGCGTGCTCGACTCGGTTCGTCGGACTGGCCGCTGCCTCATCGTGCACGAGGATACGATCACCTGTGGCTTCGGAGCAGAAATCAGCGCAACGATCACTGAAGAAGCATTTTCGTTTTTGGATGCACCCGTTCTACGGTTGGCACCGCCAGATGTGCCGATTCCGTACAACAAAGGCTTGATGGCTGCAATCGTTCCAACACCGGAGCGCATTGCCCGCGCGCTCGAGCGTCTGCTTGCATTCTAAAGGCAACGGTATGGCAAAGTTTACCCAACCAACAAGCGAAGCACTCGAGGCATTACCACGCGATCCTTCGGCACTTTCGCTGCGGCTCAGTGAGATTTTTCACTCGATCCAAGGCGAGGGAACGCGTGCTGGCATGCCGTGCACATTCATCCGACTGCAGGGATGCTCGCTCCGCTGTGCATGGTGCGATACACCGTATGCGCTCGATCATCGCACCCCAGAACTTGTGCTAACGGCAGCGGAAGTACTCGAGCGTGTCGAGCAGATTGGAACGTCGTTTGTCGAACTTACCGGGGGGGAGCCACTCGAGCAGCTCGGTAGTTTTCGGTTAGTTCAATGGCTCTGCGATCGTGGCTACACGGTTGCGATCGAAACCGGTGGGCATATTAGCATCGAGCACGTTGACCATCGCGCGATCTGCATTGTGGATTTCAAGTGCCCCGACTCGCGAATGGCACCGCTCAACTATGTGCCGAATTTTTCACTCCTGCGGCCGCAGGACGAAGTGAAGTTTGTTATCGCAAGCCGCCGCGACTACGAGTGGGCGCGGGCGCTGATCGAGGAGTATAAGCTCACCGAAAAAGTTGTTGCTGTGCTTTTCTCTCCGGCATTTGGACTGCTGGAGCCGCGGGTGCTTGCAGAGTGGATTTTAGCTGACCGTGCTCAAGTACGCTTGCAATTGCAGCTGCACAAATTCATTTGGGAGCCTTCCATGCGCGGCGTCTGAAAAAGATGCTCAAGGCAGCGGAGCAAAAAAATAGAGCGCACTGTCGTTCGTATCAGGTTCCAAGGCCGGTGCAGCCCCCATGAGCGCGTAAGTCTTATTTTGCTCCAGTAGCAATGTCCCCAAGCTTGCTGATGCTTTCGGATCTTCAGCCGATGCGCAAGGAAGCGATCGCAGTGCGGACGCTCCTGGAAGCGCCGCTGAAGCTGGTCTCGCTGAACGAACAGGTCGGTTGGGATAACCTTATCAGCGATGAAAACGTACACCGTCCGCAATTGGCATTGGCAGGATTTTTGGAACTGTTCACCAGTCATCGCCTCCAGGTGATGGGGAACACGGAAGTGTATTACCTCCGCTCGCTTGGCACCAGCGACCGTGTCCGAGCATTTCGCGGGATTGTCGAACGCAAAGTGCCGGCAATTATTCTTACTAACGGCCATCAGCTCGATCCTGAGCTGTGCGCTCTTGCGACCGAATACAACGTTGCACTGCTCCAGACACCCTTCGAAACGACGCGCACGGTGCATATCCTCTCCGAATTTTTGGGCGATCAATTCGCCCCGCATGTTGTTGTACATGGTTCGTTCGTGGATGTCTATGGCGTAGGGGTGCTGTTTATTGGGCGCAGCGGTATCGGCAAGAGCGAGATTGCACTCGATTTGGTCGAGCGTGGGCATCGTCTCGTTGCCGATGACGTGGTGATTCTCACTCGCAAGCGCGATGCGATTCTGATGGGTACTGGCAGCTCGCTCATCGAGCATGTCGTCGAGGTGCGTGGCTTGGGGGTTATTGACGTCCGTCAAATGTTCGGCATTCGGGCAATTCGCTACCAAAAGCGGCTTGAGATCGTCGTCGAGCTGCAAGACTGGAACCCTTCGGAAGACTACGAGCGCATCGGGCTTGATGATTCGACGGTCGAAATACTCGGCATTGCGATTTCGTCGGTCAAGCTGCCGATTTTCCCGGGCAAGAATATCACCGTCATTGCTGAAGTGATTGCGCTCAACTACCTGCTGAAAACTTATGGCTACAACGCGGCCCGAGAGCTTGCCGATAAGCTCGAACGCGAAATCTCTCGCCGCGCACAGCAACCAAGCGCAACGCATGACCAACGCATGGTTACCTACTTCCAGGGAGACGATGAATAGCCGGTGCGCAGTTATCGCCTCGAGCATCGCACTGCTTGTTGTCGCTGGTTGCCGCACGTGGGACAACACGACCACGTACTTCAACACGTACTACAACATGCAGCGGCTGAACACGGAGATTACCGACGAGTTCCGCTACCAAGATGAGTTTGCCAAACCACCCAAGCCGCGTGTCGTCGTGCCGCTCGAACCTGATCTTGTGTTGGAGCGCCCGGCAACGGGTGCGCTGCCAGCCTATCTTGATCAAATGGTCATCAAGACCAACAAGCTCCAGCCTGTCCGTGTCAAAGTTGATTCGATCATCATCAAGGGCTCGAAAATTTTAGCTCTGCATGGGCAGAGTGACTTCGTTGATGGCACGCTCTACTTGATGG
>BEHW01000042.1 GCA_002898675.1 bacterium HR20 | reverse complement strand
GTTGCGTTCGCGGCTGTAGCGGTTCATCTGCTCGTGGAGTGCTGCTGCGGTAAAAGGCTCAGTAGCCTCGATGATGCCTTTGAGCTGTTCGAGTGTGTCCGGGGCAGACTCATCCCACGTACTGCGGAAGAACTCTTCGTCGTAGTCAGGCAGCGTGAACATGTAGGCGCCGAACTCGGCAATCTCTGGCAGCCGATGGACGCGCTCGTGGAGCAAGACGATCACGCGTCCGATGTACTCATCGTCGGGGTTCCAGCCTCGCTGGGCAAGAACGGGCCGCAACTGGGCAACAAGCCCGGGGAGGTCGCGTTCGACGCGTTGTTTGAGGTATTGAGCGTTCATCCAGTCGAGCTTGGCAAGATCGAAGACAGCGCCCGCTTTGTTGACACGTTCGAGCGAGAAGGCTGCGATGAGTTCTTCCATGGTGTACAGTTCCCGATCGCCGCTTGGGTTCCACCCTAAGAGAGCGATGAAGTTCACAATTGCTTCGGGGAAGTAGCCTTTGGCGATGTAATCGCGGACCGCGACGTCGCCATGCCGTTTACTAAGCTTGGAACGATCGGGATTGAGCAAGAGTGGTAGATGCGCAAATTCGGGTGGTTCCCACCCAAATGCCTGGTAGAGCAAGATGTGCTTGGGAGTCGAAGGCAGCCACTCTTCGCCGCGGATGACGTGGGTGATGCCCATCAAGTGGTCGTCGACGACGTTTGCCAAGTGGTAGGTGGGGTAGCCATCGCTCTTGAGGAGCACTTGGTCGTCAATGTCTTTGCATGGCACAACGATGGTGCCACGAATGCGGTCGTCGAACTTGACCTCGCCGTGGAGTGGGACCTTGAGCCGGATCGTTGCTGGCTCGCCTGCTGCAAGGAGACGGCGCGTTTCCTCCGGGCCGAGCGTGAATTGGTTCCGCATCGAGCTGCGGTCATAGTGTGGTGCAATGCCGGCAGCCTGCTGCCGCTCGCGCATGCGCTCGAGCTCCTCTGGGGTATCGAATGCGTAGTATGCGGTTTGGCGTTCGAGAAGTTGCTGTGCGTGCTGGCGATAGATTTCCGTGCGTTCGCTCTGCACGTAAGGGCCGAACTCTCCACCGTGGAGTGGTGATTCATCCGGTTCGATGCCTGCCCATCGGAGTGATTCCATGATGTCCTCGACGGATCCCGGGACGTAGCGCGTACGGTCAGTATCCTCGATGCGGAGAACGAAACGCCCGCCGTGGTGACGAGCGAAGAGAAAGTTGTAGAGCGCTGTTCGGAGGCCGCCGATGTGAAGATACCCAGTTGGAGAGGGTGCAAAACGCACGCGAACGCTCATGGTGCGGTCGGAGTGGTGGAAAGTGGAACTTCGCATTCAGCAAACGCAGTGGCAGTCTCGTGGAGACGCACACGCAACTGTGTGATGTTCGGGTAGCGGCGGAGTTGGTGGGCAAGATGCTCAGCGATCCAGCGGCAAATGTTTTCAACCGTTGTCGGAAACGGGACAGTGACGACTTTGAATTCTGGATGGTCGCGGAAGAAGCGCTGCATTGTCTCGTCATCGCTCGAGCAGAGGAATGCGTGGTCCAGCATGTCAACGATTGGCTGGGCAAGAGTTGCCAGCTCGTAGAAGTCCATCACCATTCCGCTTGCGTCTGGGATGCCGTCGAGAGTGATCCGGAGGCGGTAGGAATGGCCGTGGATGTTACTGCACTGGCCGCTGTGAAGTGGAAGGCGATGTCCCATTTCCCAGCGAAATTCTTTTGCGATGCGGACAGTGTTCATTGCTGCTGGCTACGATGGTAACTGGCTTCGATGATCGAGTGAATCCCGCCACGCGTGCGCCACTCGGTGGTGACGGTCATTTCTTCGGGGTCGCAGGCGGCGACGAGGTCATCGAGAATTTTGTTGGTTACCGCTTCGTAGAAGATTCCTTCGTTGCGGTAGCTGAGGTAGTAGTACTTGAGCGATTTGAGTTCGATGCATCGCTCGCGCGGGATGTAGCGAATCGTCACGGTCCCAAAGTCCGGCAGGCCTGTTTTGGGGCAGACGGACGTAAACTCTGGGTTGACGTGCGTGATTACATAGCGGCGATTGGGTGCAGGATTGGGGAATGTTTCGATCGGTGGTGTGCTCATCGTACCATATGCCAGCAAAGTCATACGCACTGCAAAGCTACGGCAGCCTTGGAGTGTTGCTCGGCCCACCAAGTGCAGCGTACCGTATTTTTGCAGCCCATCCTGTCAGCGCTCCTGATGAGCGTTGACTAGTTGAACATGCGTTCTACTATCCATAGGAGCTCCACATGAGCACACGCAGGTTGTACGAAACCACGTACATCGTCAATGCCGCGCTCGAGGATGCGGAGATCGAGGAATCCATTGCCCGCATCAGTGAGTACATCGTCCAGCATGGCGGCACCATTCGAGAACTCAATCGCTGGGGACGGCGGCGAATGGCATACCCCATCAAGAAAAAGTACAACGGGTACTACGTCCACTGCATCTTCGAGGCGCCGCCGAGCTCGATTCCTGTCATTGAGCGTTACTTGATCCTCGATGATAGCGTCCTCCGCCACCTGACGATCCAACTTTCCGAGCGCCTCATCGAGTATCGCAAGCAGCGCATGGCTGCACCTGCCGAACAGCCAACTGAAGTTTCGGCAGAGAAATCCACAGCGGAACAGGCAACACAAGAGTAACCACACTAGCGCACGTTTTCCCATGAAAGTCATTCTCCGCGAGAACATCCCCCAACTGGGCTCGATCGGCGATGTCGTCGAAGTGCGGGACGGCTACGCGCGCAACTACCTCATCCCGCGCCAGCTGGCATACTACGCCTCGCCGTCAGCGCTCAAGCGCATCGAGTTCGAACGCAAGCACTACGAGCGCAAGCAGCAGCGCCTGCGTGAGCAAGCTGAGCTTACTGCTGCTCAACTTGCCGAGCTGCAGATTTCAATTCCCATGCGGGTCGGCGAGGAAGGAAAGCTCTTCGGCTCGGTTACTCCACAGATGATCGCCGATGAACTTGCGCTCCGCGGCTTTTCGATCGATCGCCGCTCGGTCATCATCGAAGAACCAATCAAAACACTCGGCATCTACGAAGTCAAGGTGCGGCTCTTCCAGGACATCGTCGGCACCATCAAAATCTGGGTCATCAGCCAAGAGTGAGCAGCGCTTCCGCACTGTCGAAGCCAGCACACACCCACCATGCACGAGGTGGGGATGCCGTGCTGCCTGGCATTCTTCGCTGGAGCTGCCTCTCTCTGCTTGTTCTCGGTGGAGCGCTTATTCAAGCCAAGGCAGGCAGTGACACCACCGATGCTGTTCTCTCCGCACTTCAACAGGAACTTGCCCGCTGGACTGAAACCCTCCGCACAGGGGAACGCCCTGCATACTACATCGCCTACTGGGTGTACGATCAGCAGGGAGTCTCCTTGAGCGCTACCAGTGGCGCACTCGTGAGTGCCACAATCGGACGGCAACGGTTGCTCGATGTCAGCGTCCGCGTTGGCGATTACACGCTCGATAATACGCACATCCTCCGCGGTTCGAGCGGAATCCAGTTCGGGCGTGGGCAAGGTTCGGTGGAACTTCCCTTCGACGGAGATACGCTCGCGCTACGGCAGGTCATCTGGCAAGCGACCGACCGCACCTACAAAGCAGCAGTAGAACGCTATGAGAAAGTCCTGACCAACCGTGCGGTCAAAGTACGTGAAGAAGACACTTCGGCTGATTTCACTCCATATCCGCCCCAGCATTTCATCGAACCACCACAGCCGTTCGTGTGCGACACTGGAGTCTGGGCACCACGGTTGCGGCGACTGTCGGCGTTACTGGCGAGCCAGCCACACGTGCTGGCCAGTCAGGTAAGCCTGCAAGCAACGATGCTCCGGAAATACCTGGTTGCCAGCGATGGGAGTACGATCGTTACCACCGAGCCGCTCTGGCGCATCACGATCGTTGCCCGCACAAAAGCTGACGATGGAATGACCCTGCCGCTATACCGAACGTACCTATCGCGCAGCGCCGAAGGACTGCCGACGCTCGATTCGCTCGAATCCGACGTCCGACAAACGGTGGCGCTTCTTGAGCAACTCCGCACCGCGCCAGTGCTCGAAACCTACGTTGGCCCTGCGATGCTCTCGGGGCGAGCTGCAGGGGTCTTCTTCCACGAAATTTTTGGTCACGGCGCCGAAGGTCATCGCATCAAGGATCCAACATCGAGTCAAACGCTCAAGCCGTTTGTCGGCAAGCAACTCTTGCCGCCGTTCCTCGATGTGGTCTTCGATCCAACGCTCCGCTCGTATGCTGGAGTTGAGCTTGCCGGAAGCTATCGCTACGATGACGAAGGCGTTCCTGCCGAACGTCTGGTAAGCGTCGAGCGTGGCATCTTCCGCCAGTTTCTGATGTGTCGTTCTCCGATCGAAGGGTTCCCTACGTCGAACGGCCATGGACGAAAGCAAGCCGGTTATGCGCCAGTTGCGCGCCAGTCGAACCTAATCGTTGTTGCGCACCAGCGCGTTCCCTTCGATTCGTTGCGCGCACTTCTTCGCGCGGAGTGCCGCAAGCAAGGAAAGCCATTTGGGCTGTACTTCGACGACATCGCCGGTGGCTTTACGTTTACCAGCCGCGGCATTCCGAATGCATTCACCGTTCAGCCACTGGTGGTGTACAAGGTGTACGCCGATGGCAGGCCGGATGAGCTCGTCCGCGGAGTGGATTTTATCGGCACACCACTGGCAACGTTTGCGAACATCATCGCAGCCTCGGAGGAAATCGGCGTGTTCAACGGAATCTGCGGCGCAGAATCGGGCAATGTGCCAGTCTCAGCGTGTTCTCCGGCGTTGCTGGTGTCGAACATCGAGCTGCAGAAGAAAGCAAAGTCCCAATCGAAGCCGCAGTTGCTCCCTCCACCGGTAAGTACATTCGAGCATGAATCGCCATGAGAGCCGGCGCGATGCAGAGAGTGTTTCGGATCCTTGCAACGTTTGCTGTTGGAGCACTCAGTACTGCGTTGGCTGTGATGCCACCGTGGATTGGCCAGGTTCGACGCGCACTCCAGGATGAGCTTCGGCGCTCGATGGATAGTCTCTCGATCGAGTCGCTCAAGAAGCCGTACTACCTGGAGTACACGTTCCGCTATCGCTGGTCAGCGCGAGCGAAGGTTTCGCTCGGCGGTACACTCGATAGCGGGCAGACTGCATCAGCCCGGCTGACGGTTGGGATCCGCGTGGGCTCTCCCGAGCGCGATAACACGAACTTCTTCGATGCAGCGCTGCTGTTTTTCGGAGGCGACGACGACGAAACCTACCGAAATCGCCCAGTACCACTCGAGCCAAGCTACGCGCGAATGCGGCACCAAGCATGGCTTGCGACCGATGCAGCCTACAAGGCCGCTGTCGAGCAGTACGCCAAGAAAGAAGCCGTGCTCAAAAACCGCATCCAGCAGGATACGACACCTGACTTTGTGCTGCTGCCGCCACAGACGCTGGCCGATACTGCTGCGGACATTCCGCACGTTGATCTTGCAGCTGTCTGCAGGCAGCTTCGCAGCATTTCCGCGCTTGCGCGGGACTACCCCGAAATCCAAACTGCAACGATAACGTTCGAGCACATCCCAGAGCTTGTTCTCTACGTCAACAGCGAAGGACGCCAGATGACGAAGCTCCATCGCCAAGTGGGCATCGAAATTGTTGCAACAACCCAGGCTCCCGATGGCATGCCGCTGGCACAGACCTATGCAGCCTATGCTCGAACGCTCGACGAGCTCCCGTCGTGGGATTCGCTCGCTCAGGCAATGCGTGGTGTCTTAGAGCACCTGCGGCAGGTGGCTGCAGCGCCTGTGGTTTCGGAGCCGTATTCGGGGCCGGTGCTCTTTGTTGGGCAAGCTGCAGCGGAGCTCTTTGCTCAGGTATTTGCACCGAACCTGGTAGCGCAGCGGCCGCAACTTGCCGAACAAGGAGTCCAGGAGCAGAATCGCTTCGGGGCACTGCAGAACAAACTCGGTGCGCGGGTCATGGCAGAGTTCCTCTCGGTCGAAAGTGCGCCGCAACGCACAACGATTGGCAGAACTCCGGTGGCGGGTGCATATCGGATTGACGATGAAGGAATCGAGCCTGAGCCACTTGTGTTGGTGCGGCGCGGCTACTTGGAAACCTTGCTCAGCAGCCGCGTACCAACGCGGCGCATCCGCACCTCGAACGGGCGTTCGCGTGGTGGAGGAGCGATGTACGATGTGCTCATCCTCCGCTCAGAGGATCGCAGTCGCAGCCTTTCACAGCGCGCACTGCTGGAGAAGATGCAGCACATGCTCAAGCGACGAGATCTGCCCTACGGCTACATCGTGCGCGAGGTGCTCAATCAGAATCTCCTCTACACGGCCGTCTATCAGCAGACGAGCGGGACGTTCCCTTCAGGCGGTGAGGGGCAGATCCCTGCACTGCTGGTCGAACGCGTCTGGCGGGACGGCCGGCGTGAACTAGTGCGCGGCGCGCTCCTTGCGCCTGGGGGGTACCAAGTTTTCCGGGATGTCGTTGCTGTTGGGCAGTCGCTTTACGTCCATAACCTTCTGGCGCCCTCGGTGATTTCCCCATATCGCACAGGCGGAGCGCAGTATGTCGTTGCAACGATCGCCTCGCCGGATGTGCTCATTGAGGATCTCGAGATTCGTCCGTTGGAGGATGGCTACCCCAAGCCACCACTGTTACCGAGTCCGCTTTGGAGCGCTACAGCACCCGTTGGCTCTGGACCCAATGGGCTACGGCGGTAGTGGCAACGTCGCATTGCCATAAGGAGCGAGCACATGCCATTGAATCTTGCAGTCATCGGAACCGGCTACGTCGGTCTTGTCTCGGGCGTTTGCTTTGCCGAGCAAGGCAATACCGTCTGGTGCGTTGATGTCGATCGCGACAAACTCGCGCGCTTAGAGCGTGGCGAAAGCACGATCTACGAGCCAGGCTTAGAGCCAATGCTCCAGCGCAACCTCCACGAAGGCCGACTCCACTTTACCGACGATCTTCCCCGTGCAGTCCGCAATGCAGCGGTGATCTTCCTGTGCCTGCCGACACCACCAGACGAGGATGGTTCTGCAGACCTCCGGTACGTTCTCGAAACAGCGCGCCAGATTGCGACGATCATTGACCAAGAGTCAATCGCCGAGCGCAGAATTCTTGTGACGCGAAGCACTGTCCCGGTTGGGACAGCAGAAAAAGTTCGGCGCGTTGTCGCCGAGGTTGCGCCTGGTAGTGACATCCGCGTTGCCAGCAACCCTGAATTCTTG
This sequence comes from bacterium HR20, assembly GCA_002898675.1. Classification (GTDB taxonomy): domain Bacteria; phylum Bacteroidota; class Ignavibacteria; order Kapaibacteriales; family NICIL-2; genus NICIL-2. The sequence goes on along the minus strand of BEHW01000042.1, from coordinate 9,711 downwards.
AGCGAAGGAAATGCCGTCCGCGAGACGCTCCAACCGGAGCGAGTGATTATCGGCAGCTCCGATCCGGAGGTGGTGGCAGTGCTCAGCGAGCTTTACCGACCGTTTGTCAATGAGTACGACCGCCCACTCTTGGTGATGGATGAGCGCAGTGCAGAAGTTGCCAAGTACGCAGCGAATGCATTCCTTGCACTCCGCATTTCGTTCATGAACGAGCTGAGCCGCTACTGCGAGGCGGTCGGTGCGGACATCGAGCACGTTCGCATTGGTATGAGCTTCGATCCGCGGATTGGGCGGCGTTACTTGCATCCCGGCCTTGGCTTCGGTGGGAGCTGTCTGCCGAAGGACATTCGTGCGCTCGCCCACTCTGCGCGGGAAGTTGGTGCACCGTTGCGTCTGGTTGAGTTGACCGCTGCTATCAATCGCGAGCAGCTCGAGCGGTTTGCCGCGACCATCAAAGCGCGGTTTGGTGGCAGCGTCCGCGGGCGACGCCTCGCGTTCTGGGGACTGGCGTTCAAACCAAACACCGATGATGTGCGGGAAGCGCCCGCCCACGCACTCATTCGACTGCTCTTGGCCGATGGTGCGAGTGTCGCTGCCTACGACCCAGAGGCGATGGAGACCTCGCGCCAAGTCCTGGGCGATGCGATCGAATATGCCCCTGATATGTACGCAGCAGCTTCTGGTGCCGATGCACTCGTGCTTGCGACCGAATGGGCGGAATTCCGCTCGCCGGACTGGGAGCAGCTCAAAGCACTGCTCAACGGCAGTGTTATTTTTGATGGGCGTAACCTTTGGGACCCCAGCGAGATGCACCGGCTTGGTTTCGAATACTATGCCATCGGGCGTCCCCGCCGTGCGCTTGCATAGCAGCAGTGGTGCTGCGGTGGTGAACAGTAGCAATGGAGTGCCATGCGAATTCTTGTGGCAGAGGATAACCCTGTCACTGCAACGTACCTTCGCACTGTGCTCGAGCGGAAAGGATGGAGTGTCGAGATTGCGCTCGATGGGGCGCGGGCGCTCGAGCTCATCGAGCGCGAACGCTTCGATGCAGTGCTCGTGGACTGGATCTTGCCTCGGTACGATGGCATTGATGTCCTTCGCGCAGTCCGCCAGCGGCACGGTGAGCCGCCACCCTACGTTGCGATTGTGACAGTAGTAGATTCAATCGCTGCACAGCAGTATTGCATTGCATGTGGCGCGAACGCATTTTTCGTCAAGCCGATTCAACCTGACGCAGTCATCGCCAGTATCGAGGAGTACTACCGCCAATTTCAGCAGTGAAAGCACTCGTCCTTCGCTCTGCAGGCCAGCTCTCACTCGAGGACGTCGCACCGGAACCAATTCCACCTGGCTATGCACGTGTGCGGCTACTTGCAGCTGCGCTCAACCATCGCGATGTTTGGATCCTCGATGGCAAATACGCGAAGATTCGGTACCCATCGGTCCTGGGATCGGATGGGTGCGGAATCGTTGAGGAAATCAACGGTCCCGATCGCAGTCTCGTCGGTCAGCGGGTGATCATCAACCCCAATCAGCACTGGGGCGGCGACGAACGTGCGCAAAGCGCAGACTACACGATTCTTGGGATGCCCTCGCCGGGGACGTTTGCCGAGTTCATCACCCTGCCGCTCGATCGACTCCACCCTGCACCGCAACACCTGAGCGATGAGGAAGCCGCTGCACTGCCACTGGCAGGCCTGACTGCATATCGGGCGGTTGCTGTCCAAGGGCACGTCGGCAGTTCCGATGCTGTGCTTATTCCAGGAATTGGTGGTGGAGTGGCCCTGTTTGCATTGCTCTTTGCACGTGCGTTGGGAGCTCGCACTATCGCAGTGACCAGCGGCGCTGCCTGGAAACTTGAGCGTGCCTCAGCGCTGGGTGCCGATTGTGGCGTGCTTTACACCGAGCCGACGTGGGCCGATGCGCTTCGGCGGCGCGTTGGTGGTTTCGATCTCATCGTGGATGGCAGTGGCGGTGAGCCATTCAACCAGCTCATCGGATTGACCAATCCCGCAGGACGGATTGTCCTCTACGGTGCAACGCTCGGCGGGGTGCCCATGCTCGATGTGCATCGCATCTTTTGGCGCCAGCTCCGCATTATCGGAACAACGATGGGGAGCGATCGAGATTTCGCAGCGATGCTTGCCGCTGTCGAGCAACACCAGATTCGACCAGTTGTGGATTCTGTCTTTCCTCTTGCGCAGTACGCGGAGGCATTCGACCGCATGCGGCGAGGAGAGCAGTTCGGGAAAATCGTCCTGCGCATAAGCGCCTAACGCAGGAGATGAGCGCACCCTCCCATGCCCGCAACGGTGGAACGCTGGCGCTCCTGTCAATGGAGGAAATGCCGCATGCCAGTAAAAATCATCGCAATGTTTCGTTCGTTGGCAGCGCGGATGACTTCTTCGTCGCGAATCGAGCCGCCAGGCTGAATAATCGCGGTAGCACCAGCTTCAGCGCACTGGATGACGCCATCGGGGAAAGGGAAGAATGCATCGCTTGCGACGGCTGCACCACGCAAGTCAATGCCGAACTGCGTAGCTTTCCATGCAGCGATACGCGCGCTATCAACGCGGGAGGGTTGCCCCGCACCGATTGCGAGTGTTCGGTCTGGTCCGGCGTAAACGATGGCGTTCGACTTGGTATGCTTGACGACTTTCCAAGCGAACATCATCGCGCGAAGCTCGCGATCGCTTGGCTCGCGTTCGGTTACGACCCGCAACTGGTCCGGATGGAACAGCTCACGATCGGCTGTCTGCACGAGGACGCCGCCGAGTACTGACCGCACACGAGCACGTTCTCGCTGCTGCTGGATCACGTTCGGATCGAAGGTGATGAGCCGGCGATCGCGCTTTTTGGTCAGTATCGCCAGCGCTTCATCGCTAAATGCCGGCGCAACGATCAGCTCGGTAAAGAGGGGGTGAATGTGTGCCGCAAAGTCTTCTTCAATCGTGGTATTGGCTGCAACAATCCCACCGAATGGCGAGACGGTGTCGGTGGCATATGCTTTCTCCCATGCCTCCAGAAGCGTTGCGCCAGAGCCAACACCGCATGGGTTCGTGTGCTTGACGATCACGATCGTCGGCTCGGAGAATTCCATCACCAGCCCGACGGCGGCGTCGAGATCGAGCAAGTTGTTGTACGAAAGCTCTTTGCCGTGGCGATGGGCAAAGCATTCCGTCAGCGTGCCGAAGTATGCTGCCTGCTGGTGCGGATTTTCTCCATACCGCAGTGAGTGTTTCGGTGCCATCCCAAGCGTAAAGAATTGCTGTTCGATGGGCGAGGGGGCAAAGTACTGCGCAATCTGCGCGTCGTACCATGCCGTGTACTGGAACGTCAGCGCAGCAAGCTGACGGCGAAGCTCGAGCGGGATTCTTCCTTCGCTGCGGAGATGCTCGATGACGAGCGGGCAATCATCGGCACGCACGATCGGAACCACCCAGCGATAGTTTTTCGCAGCTGCCCGCAGGAGCGTTGGTCCGCCGATGTCAATCATCTCGAGAATGCTCTGCTCATCACGACTGTCAGCGGCGACATCGGGGAATGGGTAGAGATTGACGTACACCAGATCAATCGGCTCAATGCTGTGCATGCCGAGCTGCTCGCGATGGGAGGGGTCATCACGCCGAGCCAAGATTGCAGCATGGATGGCAGGATGGAGCGTTTTGACGCGGCCGTCGAGAATTTCGGGGAAGCCGGTGCGATGCTCGACGAGTGTGACAGGAATTCCCGTATCCTTGAGTGCGAGCGCTGTCCCTCCTGTTGAGAGCAGTTCGACGCCCAGCTCGTGGAGCGCTCGTGCGAAGTCGGTGACACCGCGTTTATCCCATGCGCTCAGCAGTGCACGTTTGATAGGTGGTGTTTCCATCAGCGTTCGGGATTGTTGGAAGAGCCGCGAAAATACCTGCCTTACTTGAGCCAGAGCAATTGCTGGTAGCTCGGTAGTTGCCAAAGCTGCTCTGGGACGAGCCGCTCGAGTTGATCAGCAACTGCACGAACGCGCTCCATCGCGGGCAGAACGTTCGTGGCCATGTGGTGTGCTTTCTGTCGTGGCATGTCACCGCCAAGCTCACGATTTTGCTGCCGGAGCTCGGCAAGTGCTTCTGCGAACTGATCGGTCAAATCGGCGACTTCTCGAGCGAGGGCGCCAGCGGCAGCTCCGATTTTGATAGTGCCGAGCGACTCAAGGTACGCAAAGCATGCGGGCAGAAGCTGCGTCATTGCAATCCGCTCGGTAGTCTCAGCTTCGATGTTGATGGTCTTGAAGTACTGCGTGTAGGCAATTTCCTGGCGGGCAGCAAGCTCGCGTTCGTGGAAGATGCCGTAGCGTGCAAAAAGTTCGACGTTTTTGGGCGCAGTCAGCGTGGGGATTGCTTCAATCGTTGAGCGGAGGTTGAGCAGACCTCGTTTTGCTGCTTCTGCGTGCCATGCTGCTGAATAGCCATCGTCGTTGTAGATGATTGCGCGGTGTTCGGCGATAGCCTGCCCGATGACTTCTTCGAGTGCGTTCGCCAGTGGAGTCCCTTGTGCAAGGGAGCGTTCGAGCGATGCTGCAAGTTCATCAATGGCCTCAGCTGCAATCGTATTGAGCACCGTTGCGGGGAACGAGACACTCTGGGATGCGCCGACTGCTCGGAACTCGAACTTGGCACCCGTGAACGCAAAGGGCGAGGTTCGATTTCGGTCAGTTGCATGGCGCGGAAGATGCGGAAGAATGCGTGCACCCAATTGCAGGATGCTGCCATCATTGGACGAGGCACCCTGTGGCTCGCCGCGGGCGATGCGTTCGAACATCTCCGTAAGTGCATCGCCAAGGTACATGGAGATGATCGCTGGTGGTGCTTCGTGTGCTCCCAGGCGGTGATCGTTTGCTGCCGAGGCGACGCTCAAGCGAAGCAAATCTTGGTGGCGGTGGACGGCTTTGATCATCGCGGTGCAGAAGAACAGAAACACCATGTTCTGCTGTGGATCGCTGCCTGGGTCGAGAAGATTCAGCCCAGTGTCGGTTGCAATGGACCAATTGAGATGTTTGCCGCTTCCGTTGACACCGGCAAACGGCTTTTCATGGAGGAGGCATGCTAAGCCAAATCGCCGCGCTGTGGAGCGGAGGATAGTCATGACCAGGTGTTGGTGATCGGCTGCAACGTTCGCATGCTCGAAGATGGGAGCAATCTCATACTGCGCGGGAGCAACCTCGTTATGCCGCGTTTTAACGGGGACACCGAGCCGGTAGAGCGCGTGCTCGACCTCGGTCATGTACGAGAGCACGCGATCTGGGATGGTGCCGAAGTAGTGGTCTTCGAGTTCCTGCCCACGCGGAGGTTTTGCTCCAAAGAGAGTGCGTCCGGTCAGGTAGAGATCCGGCCGTCGGTAGTAGAACGATTCATCCACGAGGAAGTACTCTTGTTCGCAGCCCATCGTCGCGTAGGCACGGTTGGCATGGATGCCCAGCAGCGCAAGTGCGCGGACGACGCTGCGGTCGAGCGCATCGAGCGACCGCAGGAGCGGGAGCTTTGCATCGAGTGCTTCGCCTGTCCAGGATGCGAAGACGGTCGGGATACAGAGCGTGGCGCCGTTCGAATGTCGCATGATGAATGCAGGCGAGCTCGGATCCCACGCAGTGTAGCCACGTGCTTCGAAGGTTGCGCGGAGCCCGCCGCTGGGGAAGGAGGATGCATCCGGCTCTCCTTGAATGAGGTCTTTCCCGGAAAACTCGGTGACGGCGCCACCACCGGCAAGAGGAGTAACGAAGCTTTCGTGCTTTTCTGCAGTTGATCCTGTCAGCGGTTGGAACCAATGCGTAAAGTGCGTAGCGCCACGCTCGGTAGCCCACTCCTTCATCGCGAGTGCAACGGTATCGGCAATGCTCGGATCGAGAGGGAGCCCTTTCTCGATTGTCTCGCGAAGCGAGGTAAAGACAGGCTTTGACAGCCGCTGGCGCATTTGCTCGAGTGTGAAAACATCACTTGCGAATGCTTCGTGCAGCGCATCCGAGGATTCGAGTGGGATGCCATTAGGGCGCCAAGCGGCATGAGCAGCAGAACCAGTGTGTGCGGTCATCGTCGCCGTTTCGGTGGTGAAACATGCCGGAGAAGTTGGGTTGTCTCGATCGGGGTGGAGAGGACAATGCTCGTTTGCGTGCGTTGAACGCCACGCCACTGTTGAATTGTCGAGAGCAACTCTTCAAGTGCAGCAGTATTGGTGAGGCGAACTTTGAGAAGGTGCGAAGCCTCTCCCGTGATGGCATGGCATTCGAGAATCGCCGGGACTTTCTTGCAGCGCTCGATAAAGGCAGGGTAGTGCGCACTTCCTTCAACCCAGACGAACACGAAGGCGGTGATGTCTAGTCCGATTGCCGCCGGTGCGAGGTGTGCGTGGTACCCCGTGATGATCCCTTGCTGCTCTAACTTGCGGATGTGCTCGCTCGTTGCGGTAACGGATAATCCAATCCGTTCAGCGAGCTCTGTCATGCTCAAGCGAGCATTCTCCTCAAGCAAGTGGCAGAGCAGAAGGTCAGTCTCGGAAAGTTGATAATTTTTCTTCAAAACGCGTTTTTTGTTGAAAACTTCAACTATTGGCAGCGAAATTACGAAAAGATTCAAGTATGCGCACGATTGTCATTTGGACCGTCAGAGTTTGTCTTGCCTGGTTCATCGGGACTGGACTCTGGGTGCTCCTCTACGCATTTGTCCGCCCACCGATTACCACGGTCATGATTGCCAATCTTATCGAAGACCTGCTCGATGGTGGGAAGTGGTACGGGATCGACAAGCGCTGGGTACCACTCGAAGACATTTCGCCAATGATGGTACGTGCAGTGATCGCTGCTGAGGATACACGGTTTTTCGAGCATCACGGGTTCGATTGGGAGGCAATCGAACAAGCGCGTAAGCTCAACGAGCGCTACGAAGGGCGCAAGCTCTATGGTGCGAGTACAATCACGATGCAGACGGCAAAGAATGTTTTTCTCTGGCATGGACGCACGTACATTCGGAAGGCACTCGAAGCATACTTCACCGTGCTCATCGAAGCAGTGTGGGGCAAACGTCGAATCATGGAGATCTACCTCAACGTTGTAGAGTTTGCACCAGGTGTCTATGGCGTCGAGGCTGCGGCCAATCGGTATTGGAAAAAGTCTGCCCGTCAGCTGACCGCATCGGAAGCGGCGTTGATGGCTGCGGTGCTACCGAATCCACGCCGCTGGCGCTTTTGGCAACCGACCGCATATATCCGAAAGCGACAAGCGACGATACTGGCGCGGATGGAGCAAGTAGCGGTCCCGCGCCAGTGGTATGCGCACTAATTTTGCGTACCCCACCATAGGTTGAAAAGCAATGACGTTTACATACTACGGTCACTCGTGTTTTGCAATCGAGTTGCCGAGCGGTGAACGGCTCTTGTTCGATCCGTTCATCACTCCGAACCCACTGGCAGCGGGAATAACACTGGAGAGCATCCGTGCCGATTATATTCTGCTTTCCCACGGCCATGCCGACCACGTTGCCGATGCTGTTGCTTTAGCCAAGCAGACAGGAGCAGTTGTTCTCTGCGCATGGGAAATTTTCGAGTGGCTTGGCAAGCAGGGAGTGCACAACGTTCGACCAATGAACACTGGTGGGACGTGGCGTGCGCCATTTGGAACGGTTCAGTGTGTTGTGGCGCAGCATTCGAGCAGCTTACCCGATGGGACATATGGTGGGAACCCTATGGGATTTGTTGTCGCCACGACTGCTGGGACGTTCTACTATGCAGGGGATACTGCGCTGACGCTCGATATGCAACTTATTCCGCGCCGTTATTCGCTTGATGCTGCAATCCTTCCAGTCGGCGATAATTTTACCATGGGCGTTGACGATGCAATTGTTGCGGCTGAGCTGCTTCGGTGCTCCAATATCATCGGAGTGCATTTCGATACGTTCGAGCTGATTCGGATTGACCACGATGCGGCAATCAAGGCATTCGCCGACCGCGGTCTGACATTGCGACTGCCAGCAGTCGGAGCGAGTATCCCGCTCCGGCTGGAATAAGTTTCACTGTTTGCTGGAGGAGCTATGAAGGCGAACATGGGTGGGCTCGATCGTGGCCTGCGCATTGTGATTGCGATCATCATTGCGGGACTGTTGCTGACAGGTACGGTCACCGGAACGTGGGCGATTATCCTGGGCATTGTCGCTGTGATTTTCCTGCTCACAAGCTTTGTGAGTTTCTGCCCTGTGTACGCACTCTTCGGAATGAGTACACGCAAGGTCAAACAAAACGAGTAATCGTCCGTTTACGTTGCTCGCAGTGAGCACAGTATTCCGTCTTGCCTGCTGAAGGCGAGTGCGGAGTGGTGTATTGCTTCAACCGATGTCGTGCTGGCACCATTGCTTGGTCGCCAGAATGTTTTTTCATCATTACTCAAAGGTTCCTTCGATGAATCGTCCAATGTGGATTGCACTTGCTGTCGCACTCGGGGCAGGCAACCTTTTGGCACAGCCAGTGCAGAAAAAAGGCGCTGTACCACAGCCAGCAGCATCAACTGCTCAGCTGCATGACTTTGCCGATAGCTTGAGCTATGCGCTCGGCATAAACATCATGCAGATGGTCAAGGACCAACAGTTCCCCCTTCGCCGGGAGATTCTCCAGCAAGCGATCGCAGATGCGCTCGACGGCAAACGCCTTGCGCTTGCAGAGCAAGATGTCGCAGAACTCTTCCAGCGCTACCAGCAGCAAAAGCAAGCAGAGCAGCAAGCCAAACAGGCGCAGCAAGCAGCGAAGAACCGCGCAGAAGGCAAAAAATTCCTCGAGCAAAATGCCAAGCGGGCTGGTGTCAAGACCACACCGAGTGGTTTGCAGTACGAGGTGATTGTGCAAGGCAACGGCCCGAAGCCATCCGGTCCGAAAGCAAAAGTCAAGGTGCACTATCGCGGCATGTTGCTCGATGGCACTGAATTCGACAGCTCCTACAAGCGCGGCGAACCGACAGAGTTCGAGCTCGACCAAGTCATCAAAGGCTGGAGTGAAGCAGTGCAGCTAATGACAGTCGGCTCCAAGTACAAGTTCTACCTGCCGCCAGACCTCGCTTATGGCGATCGCGAAGTCGGCGGTGGAGTGATTCCTCCAGGCTCGACGTTGATTTTCGAAGTTGAATTGCTCGAAACGAACTGAGCAGAGGATGCACCGGGTCATTGGCGTTATCGTCGTGCTTGGTATCGTGGGGACACTGTCGCTGGCACAGGTGCAGGATGCGACAGTGTCCCCACCTTCACAAGAGAAGTCGCAGGCAGACCCGCGAGTTATCTACCATTTCCCCGTTGCAGAAAGCCTGCCCGAATCGGCGTTTCTTCCCGATGAGATCGCGCAGATGATGGCATTCGATACTGCGATTGTGATTGTTGATCTCCGCACCCCCGACGAATTTGCCACAGGGCACATCCGCGGCTCGGTGAACATTCCCGCCGAGCAAGTTCGCAAGCGGCTCAAGGAATTTGTCTCCATGCAAAAGCGGCGGCGCAACATGATCTTGGTCTCCCGCGATGGCACCGACGCACGCAGGGTGGTCAAGCGACTGCAGCGGGAGAAGATTGACCGTGTCTGGTACATGTACGGCGGAATCGAAGCCTGGGCGAAGTCTGGCCATCCGCTCAGCAAGGACTAAAAGTTGCTGCGGTGCTCCTCACATTCCGACTGCCTCTCTTTGCACAGTGAGGACGTCAGAATGCTGAGCAG
>BEHW01000041.1 GCA_002898675.1 bacterium HR20 | reverse complement strand
CGAGCTCGCACTCAAAGCTGCCGGTAAACCCTCCTCCATCCCGATCATCAAGAATGCTGCACTCAACGAACGGCACTACGGAGACCTTCAAGGCCTCAACAAAGACGAAGTCGCCCGCCAATACGGCGAGCAGCAATTCAAACTCTGGCGTCGCAGCTACGATGTGCCGCCACCGAATGGTGAATCGCTCAAGATGACCCAAGAGCGCGTCCTCCCGTACTACGAGAAGGAGATTCTCCCATTGCTTCGGCAAGGCAAGAACGTCTTGGTTGTGGCACACGGCAACTCACTTCGCGCACTGGTTATGGCGCTCGAGCAGCTCACACCAGAGCAAATTGTCGAAACCAACATCCCGACGGGCGCTCCCTTTGCATACGTCGTAGATGCCGATGGCACCATCTGCGGAAAGATCGAACGACTCGATCAGGTAACAATCGGCTCTTAGCGTAGGACCTCGACGGTGCCAATCCACCGCCTCCCATGGCTTATAATCTGGAGCGTGTACGATCCTTGGGGCAGATGACCAACCGCGATCGTCACCGAGCGCTCGCCTGATCGGATGGATTGTTCGAGAACGCTGCGCCCTTGCAGGTTGTAGAGAACGATCGAACTACCAGGATCGAACTCTTCCACCGAGGTAATGGTGAGCTGGTCGGCTGCAGGATTTGGGGTGAGCGTCAGTGGTAGCGCATCGTGCTGGCTAGAAAAAAACTGCACGCGCCCGCCAGGCTCTGCCGTTTCGCGCTCTCTGCTTGGGATGTGCAGCGGCATAAGCTGAAACCGCTGAACCTGCGACCACTGGCCGTCTTGAGAGCCTCGCTTGGCGCAAACGCGCCAGTAGTAGCGCTTCCCCGCTGCACAGCGATGCTCTACTACCCACGGCTGGACGGTTTCCACCTCGAGTACTTCAGAGTCAAAGTCTGACGATGGCGACAGTTGCACTCGGTAGCCAGTTGCCTTCTCGCACGGACGCCAACTCAGCCGCAATCCGCCGAAGGCCAACATTGCTCCATCGGGCGGAACAAGGCCGTCGGGCGCTTCCTGTGACTCAGTTCGCAGACGGACAGGGAGACTCCATCGGCTTTCACTCCCATCGGCCAGAGACTGCACGCGCCACCAGTAGTCTTTCCCCGGTTCGAGACCAGCAACGGTCGCACGTATCCACGAACGTGCCTGGAGAACGAGCGCATCAGTCCGCACAACGGAAAAATCCCGCACATCGGAAATCTGGAAGCGATAGTATCGCGCGCCCGGCACCGCTTGCCATCGAAGTGTGACGCTCTGTTCGTCGTTGTACGATGCAACCAGTTGTGTCGGCGGCAGAAGGTGGGGTTGGGCTGTACCGACCTCATTGAGCACGAGCGATTCGATGAGGACAAAAAGCACCAGCGCTTGCCGCACAGTAGCCATTGCCTGGATGACCAGAGGGTGAAACCAATCTGCTCACTCCCTGAGAGGCTGTTGACCGCGTGCGGATCCCTGCGTGCGGTGCTACGTAATTTTTCGGAGCACAATGTGAAAAACTTGAATCAGGAGCAACTCAATGGCTCGCACACAAAAATCACGTACTACTCCCGACCGCGCGCGAATCGTCGCAATTCTCGACCGCTTGGATGCTACCTACCCTGGGAAGTTCGAAGGATTGAACTTTGCAAGTCCCTTCCAGCTTCTGGTCGCGACGATTCTCTCAGCTCAATGCACAGACGAACGTGTCAATAGCATCACCCCACAGCTCTTCGCCAAGTACCCGACCGCTGAAGCGTTCGCAAATGCTCCCCTCGAAGAGCTTGCGCGCGACATCCGGCCAACTGGCTACTTCAACGCGAAAGCCCGCAACATTCAAGCATGCTGCCGCGTGCTCATCGAACGGTTCGGCGGGCGCGTTCCGCAAACCCGCGAGGAACTGGTTCAGCTCCCCGGCGTTGGACGAAAGACCGCCAACGTTATCCTCAGCCAGGCGTTCGGGCAGCAGGCAATCACAGTGGATACCCACGTTGCGCGTCTTTCGAACCGACTGGGTTTTGTGCAGACAAAAGATCCGCTGGCCATCGAACAGCGCCTGATGGAAATCACCCCCCATGACCGCTGGAATGACATCGGACGGCTCTTTATCACACACGGGCGGAAAGTCTGCACTGCGCGCAAGCCCTACTGCGATCGCTGCGTGATTGCATCGCTGTGCCCATCGGCAATTCTACCAACAGCGGGCTGATGCAGTGTTGCAGCACCAGCCCGCATGGTACGCATACGAGAGCTACTCGCGGCGATTACGTCGCCGAGGAGCCATTGACCTGCCGTGCTGAAAAGCGAGGCTTCAAGCCTTGCCAGCATTCGTAGTAGTCGCGCTGCAATTGCGCCGTCTCCATTGCGAACTTGGTCGTGCGAATTGCAAAGCGCGATTCGAACATGAACGCAAGCGTGTTCTGCTGCTTGACGGGTTTGAGTTCTGCCGTCGAAGCTTTCTCATAGGTTGCTGCATCCGGCCCGTGACCGCTCATGCAGTTATGCAAACTGCAGCCACCAGGGACGAACCCTTCTTCTTTTGCATCGTACACACCCCAGATCAGCCCCATGAATTCGCTCATGAAGTTGCGGTGGAACCAGGGCGGGCGGAAGGTGTCTTCAGCAACCATCCACCGATCGGGGAAAATCACAAAGTCACAGTTCGCAGTGCCAGGGATTTCACTGGGGGCAGTCAGCACACAGTAGATGCTCGGATCGGGATGGTCGAATGTCACGGTGTTGATACACTGGAATTTGGTCAGGTCGTACTTGTACGGCACGTAGTTGCCGTGCCATGCAACGACGTTCAGCGGCGAATGATCAATGACCGATGCCCAAAGGTGCCCTTGGAATTTCGCGATGACCTCGAAGGTCCCTTCGCGATCCTCGTAAGCAGCAACTGGCGCCAAGAAGTGGCGTGGGTATGCCAATCCGTTGGCACCGATTGGTCCTAAGTCGGGCAAACGGAAGTATGGCCCGTAGTTTTCGCAGATGTAACCTCGCGCCTTCCCATCAGGCAAGACCACGCGGAACTTGATCCCCCGCGGGATTACAACGATCTCGCCCGGCTGCACCTGAAGGATACCAAGCTCAGTGTGGACACGCAAGGAGCCAAGCTGCGGGACGATGAGCAGCTCGCCGTCTGCGTTGTAGAAGAAGCGATCCTCCATGTCGGTGTTGCAGGCATATAGATGCACGGCTAATCCACTATGCATCGCAAGGTTACCGCAGCCGCCGATGGTGACGATGCCACCGACAAAGTCGGTCGGTTCATCCGGAATCGGAAGTGGACTCCAGCGCAGTTGGTTCGGTGTCGCAGGCAGTTCATCGAACGGCGTCGAGCGGATGAGTCCGTCGTCAATCAGCTGGAACGGCTTGTGCACAACCGAAGGACGGATGCGGTGCATCCACGTTCGACGGTTGACCGTCCGCGGCGCAGTAAATGGCGTGCCGCTGATTTGCTCGACATAGAGCCCATACGGCACCTTCTGCGGCGAGTTCATCTTCGGATGGATCGCGCCCGGCAGCGCTTCGCTGATGAACTCATTGCCAAAGCCTGCCATGTACGCAAGGTCACGCTCGGTGAGTGTTTCGGTGACGATATGCTGATCCATGGGGAGCTCCCAAGATGTGAGACATACCCGAGGGTGCGCGCCCAGCAGGACTCGAACCTGCGACCCACAGCTTAGAAGGCTGTTGCTCTATCCAGCTGAGCTATGAGCGCGGGCGCCAGCAAAAATAGGATGCAGCGCGACTTTGTGCTGGAGACGTTCCAAACGCATGCAGCGCGTCCTGCCTTATCTTGCATTCCCACAACATCTGTGCGACAATCCCGAACGATGAGCTACCGCATCGCAATCGTTGGTGCAACCGGATTAGTCGGGCGCGCAATGCTCGACATCCTCGCGGAGCGCCAGTTTCCGATCGCTGAACTTGCACTCTACGCATCCGCCCGATCCGCAGGCACGATCGTTCAATGGCAAGGTGCTGCGCTACGCGTGCAAGAACTATCCCCGTCGGCGCCAAGTGGTCACTACGACCTTGCGCTCTTCTCTGCTGGCGCAGCAGTGAGCCGCACGTGGGCTCCCGTCTTCGCTCAGCACGGCACCACAGTGATTGACAACTCGAGCGCATGGCGACTGGCGCCGGACGTTCCACTCGTTGTTCCGGAAGTCAACTCCCATCGTGCTCTGGAGCATCGCGGCATCATTGCGAACCCCAACTGCTCCACAATCCAGCTGGCGGTTGCACTCAAGCCCATCGCGGAGTTGTATGGAATCGAGCGCGTCGTCGTCGCAACGTACCAATCTGTCAGCGGCGCCGGACAACGCGGTCTGGAGCAACTTGCTGCAGAGCTCGACGGACACGAACCGACAGTACGCATTAGCAACCACCCCCTTGCCCACAATGCCGTCTTCCACCCGCTTGCTCCCGATGGTTGGAGCGAGGAAGAGCGGAAGGTCATGACCGAGCTACAGCGGATTCTGGAGCTTCCCTCGCTCGCTGTCGTGGCAACGTGCGTACGGCTCCCGTTCTTCCGCTCCCACGCAGAAGCAGTCTGGGTCGAGTGCACTCGCCCAGTGGACCTTGAGCAAATCATGGCGACACTTGCTGCATCACCTGGAGTTCGCCTTGTCACCGATGATTACCCCACGCCGCGCTCAACCAGCGGAAGCGACTGGGTCTGGGTCGGCCGTCTCCGACGCGATCCGAACAATGATCGCGGCATCGTGCTCTGGATTGTCGCTGATAACATTCGGAAAGGTGCAGCCACGAACGCAATTCAAATCGCGGAACTTCTCGCCGCACATGGCGTCCTTCGAAATCCATCCTCCACCGTCCCTGTACCTGTGCAGTGAACCGTTACACAGTCATCATGGCCGGCGGCAGCGGTGAGCGATTCTTCCCGCTCAGCCGTCAACGACGCCCCAAACAGCTTCTTTCGCTGCTCGGCGACGGCAAGACGCTCCTCGAACACACGCTTGTTCGGTGCACTGCGGTTGTGCCCCCGGAGCATATCATCATCGTCACCAGCCCAACCTTGCAGGAGCCGATTGCAGAAGTGCTCGGATCAACGATTCCGCGCGATAACATCATCCCCGAGCCGGCCAAGCGCAATACGGCAGGATGTCTCTCGCTTGCAGCAGCGCTCATCGGCTCGATCGAACCAGATGCGCTCATTGCCGCCATTCCCGCAGATCACTACATCAGCGATACAGAACGGTTTGCCGAGCTACTCGGTGCTGCATTTGACTTTGCCCAAGCCCACGAGACAATCGTCACCTTCGGCATGCGCCCGACGCGACCTGAGACTGGCTATGGCTACATCGAGCTAGGCACGTCGCTTGGCAATGGGTTCTACCGCGTCGCTTCGTTCCGCGAAAAGCCGGACTATGCCACAGCCGCATTGTTTCTCGAGCGTGGCACGTTCCGGTGGAATAGTGGTATGTTCGTTTATCGTCTGGACGTCTTCGAACGCGAGCTTGGAATCCACGCACCACCGTTCGGCAGAGCGATTCCACTGCTCCGCCAGGCCTATCGGGAGGGGAACGCGGAGCTGCTTGCGCAAACGTTCGGTGCGCTTCCGAATATTTCGATTGACTATGCGCTCATGGAGCGGACCACGGCAATTGCAGTGCTCGAGGCAGATTTTGCATGGGACGACCTCGGCGCGTGGGATGCAGTGCGGCGGATCATCCCGCCCGATCCGAGTGGAACCGTCACGCTCGGGGTTACCGTTGCGCTCGATACAAGCAATGCGACACTTGCGAACTACGCCGATCGCCACATGCTCCTGTGTGCAGTCGGTGTCCGCGACATTGTCGCTGTCGTTACCGATGACGTGGTCATGCTCTGCCCTGCAGACCGCGTGCAGGAGGTTCGGCGCATTGTCGAGCACCTTCGTGCCAACGGCATGGACCAATGGCTATGAGCGTGCTGCTGACGAACATCTCCGAACTTGCGACGGTGCACGCGCCAAGCTCCGGCCGAAAGCCAGGCACCGCAATGAACGATCTTGGCATCATCCGCAATGCAGCAATGCTGGTGGAGGAGCGCATTCTGTGGGTTGGCACGCAACGCCAGGCAGAGAAGCATTTCGCAGCATTCCCCGCTCTTGCTCGCTACGACTGCGGCGGACGAGCTATCATCCCAGGTTTTGTTGATTCGCACACGCACATAGTCTTCGCTGGCTCTCGTGCGGATGAATTCGCACTCCGCTTGCGCGGAGTAAGCTACCAGGAGATTGCAACTCGTGGCGGCGGTATCATGGCAACGGTGCGCGCAACGCGTGCCGCCAGCGAAGAGGAACTTTTCGTGTCTGCACGGACGAGAATCATTGAAGCGCTCCGTCACGGCACAACAACGCTCGAGGTCAAGTCTGGCTACGGCCTTTCGCTCGAGGCTGAGTTGAAACTCCTCCGTGTCATCGAGCGCCTGCAGCGCGAACTGCCAGTGCGCATTGTCGCAACACTGCTCGGTGCCCATGCGATTCCTCCCGACGCTTCCTCACGGGAAGCCTACATCGAGATGCTCTGCACCGAGCTGATCCCCGAAGTTGCTCGAAACGGACTTGCAACGTTCTGTGATGTGTTTGCCGACGTCGGGTACTTCACCACTGCTGAAGCTGAACGAATACTTGCAGCAGGCTTGGACTGGGACTTGCAGCCGAAGATCCACGCCGATGAATTCGCTGATGTTGGCGCTGCCCGTCTTGCCATCAGCATCGGTGCAGCGAGCGCCGATCATCTGTTACACATAGCACCGGAAACGATCCCAGAATTTGCCCGCTGGCGGACTGTTGCCACGCTCCTGCCCGGCACTGCGTACACGCTACGGCTGCCGATGGCACCTGCACGTGCACTCATTGATGCGGGAGCCACCGTCGCACTGGCGACCGACTGCAACCCTGGTTCATGCCAAACAGAGAACATGCAAATGATCATCTCGCTGGCGACGCAGCTTGCGGGAATGACCGTCGAGGAAGCCATCACCGCCGCGACACTCCATGGTGCAGCAGCACTGCTGCACGAACACGAAATCGGCAGCCTCGACGTTGGTAAGTATGCTGATTTCATCGTGCTCGACTCGCCTCGGGTGCTCGATCTTGCTTACCACTTCGGTACCAATCGTGTTGCCGAAGTATGGATCGGGGGCAGGCGCGTGGTGAGCAACGATGCTCCATGGATCGAATCTCCACTAACTTCTCCTTCGCTATGACGCGCCGAGATATTCCGCACTACCACGAACTGGCACCGAAAGACTCTCGCCCTATGCAAGGGAACACCTACCGGTGGTACCTCGATGGACGCTACGTGTACACCGCACGCGTTCTTGAATTCCGCGGTGGCTGCTGGGCAACGGTGGAAGTTATCGCACCTGCGCCTGAATATGCCGCACACTATACCCCGGGCGCAACGATGGAAATCAAGATCGCCCACTACCAGTTCGAACCTGCTCCGGAAGCAGTCTCGCCCCATTCCCAATAGCACAGCCGGCATCTTGCGGCCCCGAGAGGACTCGAACCTCCGACACCAGGTTTAGGAAACCTGTGTTCTATCCAGCTGAACTACGGGGCCGTCGGTTACACTGCACACACCGACAAAGTCGCGCGACGACTTGCTCGACGTATGCTTCCTGGCGTGCGTACATCGTGGTGCGGGCACCGTCGGTTGTGTCGTCGTAGCCGAGCAAATGGAGCGTGCCGTGCACCGCAAGACGAATAAGTTCGGTGCGGAGCGCAATACCATGCTCAGCTGCCTGGCGTGCTGCTGTCTCGACGCTGATGTAGATTTCTCCTTCGAGCGGTGACTGACACAGCGGGAACGTTACGACGTCCGTTGCCCAATTGTGCTGGAGGAACTCCGCATTGATCGGTGTAATGGTCGCGTCGTCGCAAAGAACGACAGTGACAAGTGCGGTGCGAATCCCCTCTCGAACGAGCGTATGGTCAACCGCAAGAGCAAGTGCGTTTCGTGGCAAGCGCTGGTTGAGCATACATGCACGCTCGATCCGGACATGCCGACCACGCACGCGGCGCGTTGGTGGGAGTACAAAGTGCAACTCACTGACCATCCGACTCCGCGACCAGGAGGTGTTCGGCAAGGGAAAGCTGCATGGCAGCAAGGAGCACTGCCGGATCTAACTCTTCGAGTTTGGTCTGCAGGATACTCAGTGGCACGTTCGCATACAGTGTGCATGTCCGTTGCGCGCCGACAAGCAGACACGAAGCTACCGTACCCTGCTTTGCGATGAACAGCACCTCATCAGGCTCGATGACGAGCGCTATCTGGCAGCCGAAGAGCTGGTGATACCCAGTCCGCGATTGGACGGTGACCACCGTCATTGCGCCATCGGGTGTTTCCAGTCGCGGATAGATTGTCACCAGTTGCTCCAGCGATCCGCGCTCGGAGCGCTGCTCTAAGCTCCACGCGCCAGCCTCAGTGTGAAGCTGGGCATTGAGCACCGCTGCGAAACGCTCCAGATCTTGTGCCTCCAGTGGGTAGGTCATTGCCAGAGTCGCACACGCCAGTGTAAGACAGCTTGTGCAAAAGTACGGCTATTGGCCAATGATTTTGATGAGCACTCGCTTGGGTCGCATCCCATCGAACTCACCATAGAAAATTTGCTCCCACGGCCCGAAGTCCAGCTTCCCATCGGTGATGGCAACGACGACACCACGCCCCATGATTTCGCGTTTGAGATGCGCATCGGCGTTATCCTCGCCGGTGTCGTTATGGCGGTACTGGTGGTGCGGGTGCTCCGGTGCGAGCTGCTCGAGCCATCGCTCGAAGTCTGCGTGGAGCCCTTGCTCATCGTCGTTGATGAAGACGCTGGCGGTAATGTGCATCGCATTGCAGAGCAGCAATCCATCTCGGATCCCGCTTTCGCGAACGCACTCCTCGACCAACGAGGTGATGTTGATAAACGCTCGCCGTGTCGGTACGTTGAACCAGAGTTCCTTGCGGTAGCTTTTCATCCCAGTAGAGTATCAGGTGCAGCAATCTTTCGCTCGACCAGTAGCCGATAGACACGTGGCTCCAGCCATAGCACTGCCAGTGCGCACGCAGCGCCAGCAATCAAGTCCACGACGTAGTGGTAACGGAGATAGACCGTCGCAACGACGAGGCTTATGCCGACGACCGTCACAGGAACACGGAGCACGCTCCGATAGCGCCAGGCGAGAATAATTGTCAGCAGCGTCATCATCGTGTGCCCGCTTGGAAAACAGTCTCGATTGACGACACGCTCCGGGAAGGGTTCGCCGGGTTCAATCCCACCACCTTCGTTGACTAACGCGCGCAAGGCTGGCGTCAGCACCAATCCAGGCAATTCCTCATCGAGCCGAGAAAAATCATGGAGCGTAAACCGTGGGCCAATCGCAGGCAGTGCAAAGTACGCAAGGTACGAGACGTAAAAGCCAAACACAATCATTCGACCGAACCGAAGCATCGTCAGGGTGCGACGCTGCATGAAGAAACTCAGCGCGACAGCGATCGGCAGCAAGTAGAACGACACGTAACAAAGCTGCAAGTACTCCGTGAGCACAGGATGTGCAACCTGTGCCATCCACCGTGTTGGATCGGTGCCGAACAGCATACGATCAAGTTCAATCAGGAGCCAGTCATAGTCGCGTGGATGGAGCGCCGGGACCAGCTGCTGGCTCTGCTGGTACATTGGATAGACCATCGGGATAACGTAGAAAAACCGAAGCAGTCGAATCGTTCTGCTTGCGGTCAGTTGACTTAGCCAGGCAATCGCTACAATTGCAGTTGCAAAGAGCGCGTTGGTAACAAGAATGGTCGTCGCACGCGGCACGATCGGATAGAACACCATCGCCAGAACAGAGTAAACTGCCATGATGCCAAGCGTGTACCAATCGAGCGCGGTCAGAACGCCGCGGAGCCGCAACTGTTCATCGGCAACGCGGGTGCGCCACTGCTGGAGCCGATTCATGCGCGTTCTCCCCGTAACCGTCTGATTTCGGCAGCGAGTGCAAGGAAATCGGCGGGTGTGAGCTCTTCGGCACGACGATCGAGGAGCGGGAGTGCAGCAAGTTCTTTCCACTGCTCCCCGCACTGCTCGTAGGCATAGCGCTCGAGTGCGTTGCGGAGTTTCTTCCGCCGTTGGTTGAAGGCGGCATGCACGAGCGCCATTACTTCCTGGTAGTCTGGTTCAGCGAGCGATCGCCCATTGCAGTCGAGCACCACAACCGATGATGTCACCTTCGGGGGTGGGATAAATGCTCCCGGCGGAACATCAAATAGCACGCGCGCATGCGTTGTTACAAGTCGTATTGCAACGGAGGAAATGCCGTACACCCTCGAACCCGGCGCTGCAACAAGGCGACGGGCAACTTCTTTTTGCACCATCAGCACGATACGGTGGATGCAATCGGCTTGCTCGAAGAGCCAAAAAAGGATCGGTCCGGTCAGATTGTACGGGATATTCCCCACAACAAAGGCAGGAGCTGTTGCCGTAATGCCGAACGCAGAAAGACGTAGACGCAACACATCCTCTTCGACAACCTCAAGCCGTGAGTCATTGCCAAGTACTGCTTGCAAGTACGCTGCTGCGCGGGGATCGAATTCGACAGCGATGATACGTTCGGCTCTTGTTTCCACAAGTGCTCTCGTCAATGCTCCTGTGCCGGCGCCGATTTCGAATACCGTGCTACCGCGCGTCGCGTCGAGCGCAGCTGCAATACGACGAGCAATCTGTTGGCTGGCCAGGAAGTGCTGTCCCAGCCGACGTCGCGGACTAATTGCGGTTGCTACGTTCGATTGCATGCGTGAATGCTTCAGCAAGTTTGCGTTGCTCGTGGCTGAGAAACTCGGAGATAACTTTCACTTCTGCCAGAATTGGCATAAAGTTGGTGTCGCCATTCCAGCGCGGGACAATATGAACGTGGATGTGGTCGGGTAACCCTGCACCTGCGGTGCGACCGAGATTCATACCGACGTTGAATCCATGGGGTGCATGGGTGCGACGCAACACACGGATCGCCAGCTGCACCGTTTCGATGAGTGCGTGCGCCTCGTGCTCGGCCAGATCGGCCAGATCACCGACATGCCGATACGGCGCAACCAGGAGGTGCCCACTGTTGTACGGATAGCGATTCATGATCACAAAGCACAACGCTCCGCGGTGAACGACGAGATTGTCAGCATCCTGTTCTGGGGGTGCTTGCGCTGCTGCACACAGGAAGCAATCTGCACCGACTCCATCGTGAGAAAGCGACTCGATGTACTGCGATCGCCAAGGAGACCACAGCTGGTTCATTCTTCTACCGATGGCTGTTGCACTCCATGCTGCATACTCTGTTGGGCGATGCGCCGATCGCGCCGTTGCTGCGCCAGTTGCCGCATATCTACAACGCGGTCGGCTTCGTCCACAATTTCGGCGCCGAGGATGGTTTCGAGCACATCTTCCAACGTCAGTAAACCTTCGACGCCTCCGTACTCGTCAACGACGATGAACATGTGCTGCCGCCGTTTCAAAAATTCTTCCAACGCGCGATCCAGACTGACATTTTCGGGAATGAACACCGCTTGCCGTAAGAGTGTTCGTACCGGCTGGGTACCATTGCCCCGGAGTGCAGCGACGAGGACATCGCGCGAGAGAACGTAGCCAACGATGTTGTCCATGTTGGCACCTTCCCACACCGGCAGTCGGGAGTATGTCTGCAGCTCTGGCAGCTCAGCAGCATGGCGGATGGGAATATCGGCAGGCAACCCAGCGACAACATTCCGCGGCGTCATCACATCCTCGACGTGTACATCCCGCACACGCATGATGTTCTGCAGAATGCGAACTTCCTCGGCTTCGAGCGTGCCCTCTTCGACTGCTTCCTCCATGATTGCGCTGAGTTCTTCGGCGACCTGCTCGCGAGCATCCTCGTGGTGACGTCGGGCGTGGAGCATCTCCATCACCGTGGCAATGACCGTAGCGAGCGGACGTGCAATCCGAAGAACAACATCCAGCCAGCGCGCGACCAGGAGAATCGCTGCGTCTGCCACTAGGTCACCCAGAGCGTGGACTGTTGCCTTCCCAATGACGATGACCGCAACGATCGCTCCAAGCATCAGAAACACTCGCCCATCAGCCCAGCCCCACCACACCATCCCAAGCACCGAAAGCACTGCTGCCAACGCAGCAACAAGCGCGACGTCGGCGACCATCAACACCGTCCGCTCGACAGATCCCAGACGCCGCGCGTCATAAATCTTATCGAGCACTGCGGGATGCTCGGGGTGAAGCTCTTCCAGCCGCGATGCTGAAACAGCGGCAATCACAGCACGCATGAACGAGACAACTGCTGCGAGTGCTCCACACACCCATGCAGCCAGTACCAGCAGCAGTTCGGTTGCACTCTCATCGTTCATTTCGTCATGCGCGGGATCAATTGCGAAACTCGCGGTCAACGATCGCGATGCGCCCAGGATAGGTCATCAGCCCGAATTTCGTCCGCACGGTCGGTTTGGCATCGAGTTTGAGTCTGCTTGCAGAGCCGTTCTTCCCCCCAATTGCCAATGCAAGCTCGAGCAGCTTGTCATAGCCACGACTGCCGAAGAACTCGTAGAGGTCGAGCGAAATTCGAATCGGCACTGCCGTTACGCTCCCGCTGGCTGGAATTTCCACTTCACGGTCGAGATTACCAGTAATCGTCGGCTGGTCATCAATGAGGAGCCGGAACTCAAGGCCTGCCAAGGTCGCAGGGACAGCACTTCTACCTTGCGTACCATCGTTGGGGTTACGAACCTCCAGGTCGAGGATGAAATCTACCGGGAGCTTCTTGCTACGGAACGCATCGAGCAGTTTGAGACCGTCACCAATCGGACTAAAGTCTGAAGCAGATGCCTTCGAGGAAAGCTCCACACCAGCTAAGCGAAAGTTGTGGACCGCGCCAAGCTTGAACTGCAGGCGTTGGAGATTCGTCAGCGCATCAGAAATCTGTTTGATTTGCGCACAGCCAACCGGCAGAAGTGCAATCCCGATAGCAATGGTACGCAGCAACAGGTGATAACGCATCGTTGCTTGGTGCTGATGAATGTGGTGTACTCCGCGGTGTAACGCACTGCTCCGCTTTGGAGAAGCACGTGCTAATGGCAATTTACGACTTTTCCCCTTCTGCCCGTGCTGCGCGGTGTTGTTCTACGAGGCTGTGTGCGTTGCGTCTGCAAGCTGCCGTTCCAGTTCTTCGGCTTTGCGCCGTTGCATGTTCAGTGTTGTCAGCAGCCGCACCTTTGCGATCAGCAGCTTTTCTTCGATCGGCTTACTCAAAAAATCATCGGCTCCGCTTTCGATTGCTTTCAGCTGGTTGGCAACGTCGTTGAGCGCAGTCACAATGACGACGGGAATTTTTGCGGTGGCTGGATTTTCTCGCAGGCGACGCACGGTCTCGTAGCCATCCATTCGTGGCATCATCACATCCAGCACCACCGCATCGGGCTGGCGCTGGGCAACCTTTTCGAGACACTCGACGCCATCGTATGCCTCCGCTGCTTCGAATCCATTCGATTCGAGGTAGCGTCGGAGTAGCTTTGTTGTGATACGGTTGTCGTCAACGACGAGGACAAACGGCTTTTCCATAACACGCTCCATGTTTGTGGTACGTAGCAATTCACACTCTGGGGTGCGCAACTGGTGTGCCAGAAATGCTGAGCAACTCGTCGGGCAGTGCAATATAGTGCGCCACATTTGCGAACGTTGCGATACGTTGGACGACTGCTCGCCAGCAGTCAATGCCCAGCGCGCACAGCCAATGTATCGGCGCAATCGTGCGTTCCTGTAGCCCCTCGTTGGGGAAAAGATGCGCTCGCGCACTACGGTAGCGCGCGACCGTCTGGCGATTGTGGCGCTGGATCGCCCGTCGAATCTTGCGATCGAGCGTTGCAAGCCGATCGGCAATGACGTGCTCGATCGAGGCAACGCTCCGCGCCAGAGTCGGGTCGTATGCTTGCGCGCGGGTGCGAAGCTGCTCGATCGCCTGGTGGAGCGTACGCTCAAGATGCGCAGCGTCATCGAGCAGCGCTTGGCCATCGAGCAGCCGCACAAGCCAGGCATCGAACATGTGTTGCGGCTCGAAGAAATGCTGCATGTGGTCTCTGTGGCGCTCGAGCACGCGCATCACGCGCGGCGGAACAACCGTCGCCGAGGGACGCAGCACCAGCTCCGCACGCGGAATTCCCCACTCCGCATACACGCGGCGCAACTGCAAGTGGTAGCTCAACTCCGCCGGTCCGAGAACACTCGCCACTGGCGATAGAAGCCAGTCTTGCGCTAATGGGCGCAGTGCAGCACTCGGCGAAAAGTGTTCAGGATGACTGCGCAGCAATGCCTGCAACTCTTGGTGGGAAAAGCGCCAGCGAAACGCACGGTAGCTGCCATCAGGCTGCGCATGGACACGGTAGCGGCTCCCACTATGATGGTAGAATGCCGGCAGTGCGGTGACCTCGAGCTGCGCTGGGTATCGGCGTTGTTCTAACTCTGCCGTCTGCGTCCTGATTGCACGGAGAAAACCCTCGGATTGTTCGAGAACTCGCTCGAGCACTGGTTGCATCGCCCCAAGCTCCCGAAGAACCGATGAACGAACAAAGAGCAACCCTTGAGTGCCCCAACACCACTGGAGCCACCGAAGGAACGCTTCCGACCACGTGCGACCGGGAACGTAGCATTCTTGGAGCACATCAATTGTTTCAATGGCAAACGGACTACCTGCATATTCCTCCCGCAGCAATGCAAGCGACTCTTCGATGGCAGCACCAACTCGGCAAGTCGCCACGATCATTTGTTGCGGAAGGTGCCCATCAGGCGGGCATTCAAGCCAGAGCAGCCGATCGTCCCTGGCGATGAGTCCGATGCGTTGTGCTTCTTTGATGTCATGGTCGTTGTCTTCGATCCAGAAGATGGGCACTGCACCCCGACGATGAGCCTGTTCGATCGTTCCTGCAATCTTGAGCCATGTATAGAGCGGCCCGCCGAGAAATCCCACTTGCTGCCCACTAATAACGACAGCTGCACCATCGCTGAGTCGGGCAATGCTTGTTCGTTGCTCATCTGTCAGAATGATCGGAGCCATCGTCTGCCGGATTGCTTCGATTGCGCGAGGATGTACGCTTCTGGGAGAGTGTTCTCCTCGGCAGATAGTGAGCAGCCACTCATCGCCCCGTGCATAGTCGCAGAGCACTGGCTGCGGCGTAGGCATTCGACACCATGAAAGCTCGATCATGTTCGGCAGCGTAATTGGACGGTTGCCCTTGACGCATGCGCTCGACTGCTATTTTCTCGATCGGAGTGCATCGCGGTGCACTCTAATTTTGCTGCATGGTGTTTTTGCAGATTCACTTTCTCGCCTCGAGGCCATGCGATTTTCCAATTTCATCGCCGGTCAGTGGGTGCCATCCACAACCGATCGGTGGTTTCCGAACGTCAATCCTGCCGATACGCGCGACGTCATCGGCGAATTTCCCCGATCGAACGCCGAGGACATCGCCCGCGCTTGTGGGGCAGCACGCCAAGCCTTCGCAAGCTGGAGCCGCATGCCTGCACCACGCCGGGGAGAGATCATCCGTCGCGCCGGAGACATTTTCACTCGCCGGAAGGAAGAACTTGCTGCAATCATGACCCGCGAAATGGGCAAGCCACTGTTCGAAACGCGGGGGGACATCCAAGAAGCGATTGACACCGCCTACTATAGTGCCACCGAAACGCGGCGCCTGTTCGGCTACAACACACCGAGCGAACTTCCCAACAAGATGAATCTGTCGTTCCGCATGCCGATTGGGGTCTGCGGGATCATTACGGCATGGAACTTCCCCATCGCTGTTCCATCGTGGAAAATCTTCCCTGCGCTGGCTGCAGGGAACACCATCGTCTGGAAGCCTTCCGACGATGCTCCCCACTCCGCGGTGATCTTTGCAGAAATTCTCCAGGAAGCAGGAGTGCCAGCGGGAGTCTTCAACGTCGTGCACGGCGACGCAGAAGCTGGCGCCGCACTCGTCGAACATCCTGACGTCCGCGTCGTTGCATTCACCGGTTCGACTGCCACCGGAACGCAGATCGCTGCCCGCTGCGGAGTGCTCAACAAGAAAGTCTCCCTCGAAATGGGTGGGAAAAACGCCGTCATCATCATGGAGGATGCCGACCTTGCACTGGCAATCGAAGGGGTGCTCTGGGGAGCCTTCGGCACCACAGGGCAGCGCTGTACTGCCACCTCACGCTTGATACTGCATGCGCCGATCCACGATACATTCCTTGGGATGCTCATCGAGCGAGCGCGAGCGCTCACGCTCGGCTCCGGCCTCGACGAGCAAACGCAAGTTGGGCCTGTGATCAACGAACGCCAGTGCAAGAAAATTCTCGACTACATCCGCATCGGACAGCAGGAGGGCGCACAACTTGCACTCGGCGGGCAACGCCGCACCGACGGCGAGTTTGCCCACGGCTACTTTATCGAGCCGACGATTTTCACCGCCGTCCAGCCAACGATGCGGATTTGGCGCGAGGAGATTTTCGGTCCCGTGCTCTCCGTTGCAAAAGCAGAGTCCTTCGAACATGCAATCGCGCTTGCCAATGATTCTGACTACGGACTTTCCTCAGCCATCTACACGCGCTCAGTCGAATATGCATTCGCGGCAATGCGCGACATCGAAGCAGGCATTACCTACATCAACGCGCCCACTATCGGCGCAGAAGCGCACATGCCATTCGGCGGAATCAAAAACACCGGCAACGGGCACCGCGAAGGCGGCTGGACCGTCTTCGACATCTTCACCGAATGGAAGACCGTTTACGTTGACTTCAGCGGCCGTCTGCAGCGTGCGCAGATTGATACGGAGTGATGCTCTCCTGATGCGCTGCGACGGCACGAGCGCCTTCGAGTTTCGCAAGCTGCCGGCTCAGCACTGCGCGCGTTTCCTGTGGGCGTTGGCGACCGTAGAGGAACTCGGCCAGCTGCGCTTCGACGATCTGTTCGGCGTCGAGGAACCACGGAAGCGCCGGCAGAAGCCGAGCGTTGCGCGTCTGTGCGTATGCTGCGCGCCACTGTGGCGCGCGTAAAAGCAGACTATCGAGCGCCTGCTTCGATGGCGGGCGAAATGCGGGAAACCCAGCATCGGGGACT
>BEHW01000040.1 GCA_002898675.1 bacterium HR20 | reverse complement strand
TCTCAGGCTTCCCTGGTGCTGCCCGGTGGATACAAAGTTCGCTCGATGTTAGTAGCACGGCACCGCTACTTTTCCCATCGAAGAGCCCTACGACCCCACACTCGTGGTGGGGATGGTTAAACCATGATACCAGCAAGGTCTCGGAGCAATCACTCCCCAGCCATTTGCTGCGCTATACACCACAAGCACCAACGTATGGGCAGCCGATATGGAGCTTCGTGGGTTTGCCACCCCTGCCCGAATGGCGACGCGAGTCTTACCATGCCCTCGGAGGAGTACTGCTTCCCCACCGGAATGATACGACATTTGTTGCCCTCTCGACAAGCATGCGTCTTTGGGTCCCGTACTATCAAGCATGGAATTATCCACCCCGCCTTGACATCTACAGCGGCAGGCCAGATGATGATTCGTTGCTTCTTCGCAGCAGCGTGCTGCTGGATAAAAACTATCTCGACACTGTTGGAGCAATTCCAGTACCATCCAATTTGGTGCTTGCTCCTGATAATGCCATCTATACACTCTTAGTCGTCCCCTATCCGGTCAGCAGATTTGATCCCAAACCAATCCCATTTCTGAGGATTGATCCAACAACTGGTGAGCAAGAAATCATCCGACCGATCTCGGGACTAACGCACGTCAACGGACTCGATCATACATACATTTGGTCGCACGACAGCAGTCTCTACGTTGTGTGCCCTTTTCCCACTCGTATTGCACCCGGAACCGATACATCAAGCTTTGTGAGCATCTTTCGCTTCAATGTTTTTACTCGTCATGCCGAGCGGCTCTATGGGCAGATGGGCTTCAACATTGGGCAAGCAGCTTATACCCCCTACCGCAATGGCATTGCTGCGCTTGGTGTCGGAATGATTGGCGATAGTTCCTATCCAATGATTTACTTTTTGCAGCACGCGGCCGATGGTACCCTTCAGCTAACGCGCGTTCCGCTCAAAGAGTATTTCCCGACGTCAGGCTCTGGGTTTAGGCAAGACGTTCCTGGCGCGATCGCATTCAATGGCAGATACCTGATTGTTACCACAAGTGGTGGCTTATACATCATCGACTCAACGGCAAGCTCGGTTCGACCATCACAACCAACTGATCGCCAAACTTTCGCATACCCGCAGCCGGCACGTCGGGGACAAATTGTGCGTTGCTCTCTGCCGTCCACTGTCAATTCTGCAACTATCACCGCCCGATTATTCGACGCTATGGGCAAGGAATACCAGCTACCGTTTACCATTGAATCGGACGCCATTGCATTCCCAACCGATCGACTCACTGCGGGTACCTATTGGCTCGTAGTCCACTCCGGTAGTACCAACACGCGGTGGTTCCAGTCCATCGTGATTGAATAGACTTCTCCAACGCCAAGCATTGAGCACCATTCCACGGCGGCAATATCTTTGCCGCCGTGTTTTTTCCTCGAGCACTCCCATGCTTCGATACGCAGTTGCCGGACTTTTGCTGCTCCTCTGCACAGGGGTATCTGCCACTGCCCAGCGCGATACCACCGACAGCAGCGACTCACTCGACACCGGTATTCGCATTGGCCGGGGCGGAGTTGGTCTGCAACTTGGTTTTCGTCTTCCCAACCAGCTCCAGTTGCTTCGCCTCACGGCTGGGTATTCAATGCCGTCGGTGGATGATGCTCCATCCCTTTCCCCTGCACTGGCGCTGGAGCTGGACTTTGGGAATCTGACCTCACGGCGATTGCGCCATGCGACCAGTGTTGCCGAACTCGATGCAACCACCATACGTGTAGCTGCGCTTTCGCCGGCCGTTGCCTTTGGCGATTCCTCGCGCGTTGCACTCGAGGGCTGGCGCTTCGGTTTTCAGCTCAGCAGCGGACACCACCTCGGCGAAGGTTCCAGTGGCGTGTATCTCCTCCACAGCGGCGGGTGGACGTGGTCCTACGTTCGACCTAGCACCGCACCCCGCAACGCTGATAGCATGACCACTGCTGTTGCTCTGGCGACTGCCGACAGCTACCGCACTTCACACTTCGGTGCAAACACCTGCGCAACGATTGGCTACAGTATCGGCGGCACCGTTACCATCGAAGCGAGCTACCAACGCGTGCTGCTCTACAAAAACCATGTGTTCTTTCCCTGGCTGGGAAGCCTTCTCCTAGAAGGTTTGGCCCAATCTGCACTCAGTGCAGCGCTCGTTGGGGCCCAGCAGCGCAATCCAAGTGCTGCTGCCATTGCCACGCTGGTATTGCGTTCCGCACTCTCGTGGGGAATCTACCAACTGCGTAGCACGTCTGGCCAGCATTTCCCTTTCAAGGGCAATACACCATTGCTCTGGGATGAACTTCGCATCGGCATCGGCATGCAGTTTTAGCGCACAAGACGCGGCGGCAACTCGAACGGCTGCGTCCGCACGACCATGCTCTCGTCGTCGCCTTCGTACTGCCAGGTGCACTGCACAAAGAGAACGCACGTTCCGCGCCAGCCTTCGGGGATTTCCTGGCGATCCGGCTCCCAGAGAAATTCCCAATCTCCATCGTGCCACATGCACCAGAGCCTCTGCGCGCGGGCATCTGCTTCGGCGCGTTGCGCATGCCGTCCGCGTGCGATGCCAATCGGCAGAGCGACAACCCCCGTCGGCGGCACATTCCGCGCCCGGAGTCGCAGCCGAACGGAACGTTCTCCAACGCGCGGCGGGAGCATCTCGACTGTCGGACGCAGCAACGCGTGACGGTACAGACGCCGATCTTCCCGGAGCTGGCGCAGTGTCAGCGGGGAGTAAAGCGCCCGCTCGCCCGACCACGAGATGACTGCAAGCCCCTCGGTCAAAAGCTCAATGCGGCCAACCTGCCGCCCCGTTGCATCCCAGAGCACGAGCGAATCAGGAGGAACAATCATCCACTGCTGCTCGGCAAGAGCATCGCCCGCCGCGATTGCACCATGACCATCGTATCGCAGAAGCACTAGAGGTGGCGGTAGCACCGACCGGCGATACCAGGCTTTCCAGACACGCACCCCATCCCCTGTTAGAAGGCCAGCGCGCCTGGAGCTATCTGCTTGCGCCATCTGCTGCCGCAAGACCGGATGTTGCGCGAGCGCATCGCCGAGTCGCTGTGCAACCATTGGCAGGGAATCCAGCAGTGTTGCCACGTACTGCACGAGAGCTTCCCGTCGCTGCGGTGGTGCTACAGCAACCGCTGCGAGCATCCATCCAAGTCCACTGGCAGTATCAGCAGCGATACCAGTGCCGTAGAGCATCCGGTAACCGAGTTCGAGCATCGCCAGTGCATTGCCACGATCAGCAGCAGATGCCAACCACCGCACTGACTGGGGCACGCTCGGCGGCATCCCAACGCCACTACTGGCGAAACCTGCCAATAGGAGCGCCGCCTCGGCTGAGCCACGCTGATCGGCATCGCGCAACAGCGCCACTGCCTCGATCGTATCGCTGTGCGCAAGCTTCATCCGCGCCAGCTCGACCATTGCAGCGACAACGTTCCCCCTGGCAGCTCGCTCGAGTAGCTCTTCCCTACGCTGGCTGTTCGGCTCGGTAAGGCTGAGCTCGTATGCAGCAAGTGCATTTCCACTCCGCAGAGCCTCGGTAAGCAATACGCGCACGCTGTCATCGCGCGGAACGAATCCACCGAGGCCGCGTTGGTAGCACTCTGCCAACGCAATGAGCGCATCGCTCTCCCCATGCGCAGCACGGGCGCGAAGAGCCGATGCAGCGTGCTCCGCGATCGAATCTGCACGGCGTAGATCACCAGGCAACCAGTGGCGCTCAGCAAGGCATTGGGCATAGATGAAGGCCGCAAGCTCGTCGTGCTCTGCAGCGGCTGCTGCACATCGGCATGCTTTGCTACGGTCGCTGGCGCGCTCAATCCCCCACCAGTACTGCAGCGCACACCGCACCTGTGCAGCGATGTCCCCTGCAGCCGCTGCACGCTCGAGCGAGTCAAGCTGCGAGGGCAATGCATCCTGCGCGCTGAGCACCACCGTTACGATCGTTGCCAGCGCGCTGGTCAGTGCGGAGAAACCACGTTGCCATCTCATAGGGGCAAATATCGTGCAGGTATATTTGCGCCGCCTGTTTTGCATTGGAGTTCACGTGGTGTGAAATCTTGCCACTCAGTGCCAAAATCTTCGCTTGCAATGCTGCGTCTTGGGCGGATGCTTAGCGTTGTCCTCGCTATCACTTGTGCATTTCCCCTCGCTCTCGAGCTATGCGCACAGAACGCCGCCCCAGCGCAGTGGCCGACACCAGCTGGTTCCCATGCAGCAGTGCCGGTGCAGCCGGTTGTCTCAGCGCCACAGTCCTTCGGTGAGTTTCTCCTCGAGTTTCGATCCGATGCAATTGCAGGCGACGTTCGCCCAGTCGTCGCCGACGTTATCCCGAACGCAGCACTGGCACCAAGCATCCCCTTTGCCCCGCTCGAGATTGCCGCTGTCGTCGGCGGAAAGCTCGTCGTGCTCGATGCGAGCGGGAAAGCGACCTACCGCTCAGCAGTTCCACCGTTTGCGCAGGCGATCAGCTTCGTTGCTGATTCTTCTCTGCTGCCACCAGCGTTACGCGCACGGCTGCCAAGCCTGCTGCTGCTCGAAACCGCAGAGCATCTGGCACGCGAGGATTCACTGGCAGTTGCATACGTGGCAGGGTACGACTCCGCCGCCGATTCGGTTGCCATCATCACGCGCCTAACCTATGACCTCCGCCGCTATGCCCCGAACGTCGCCGCATGGGTACGCCCATTCTTTGCAATGCCTGCAGGCAATAGCCTTGCAGTGTACGCTGCGCTGGGGATGACGTCCCCCTCGCAGCAGGGCAGCATTCTACGGGGCATCGCTGCATCGCGCGTTGATCCTACGCTGTTGAGTGGCAGCTTCCCCATTCCCGATGCCGGAGATACTCCCACCGATCGCTGGACGGTTGCGCCACATGTTGGCTTCGATCAGCCGAGCATCGCCCCGCTCGGACCGAACACCTGGCTGGGAACGCTCCCCTGCACACCGAGTAGCGACAGCGCAACGGTTACAACACCTTTCGGCTCCCAAACAACCAGCACGCACGCATACTTGCTCGCAGTTGCGCTCAACGCAGGACTAACCGGCGAGTACATTCCGCCTCTGGAGCTCGACACATTCCTTTCTGCGCCAACAGCCAAACCGGTGGTCACGCCATACATCGTCGAGCTTGCCGACAGTGGCAGCATTCGCCGCTTTATCCTCGTGGCAGAATCCTACAGCGGACGTCCGGGGGAACGTGGGCGCGCGCAGCTTCACCTGTTTGCCAGCGACGGCAGGCCACTGACGCACCCATCGGATGCACAACGTCCGCCATTTCGGTCGGAGTCCGCACATGGCTGGTCACTCGGTCTTGGCGACCTGGATGGAAGCGCGAGCAATGCGCTGCTGCCGTACTACCCCAACAACCCCGGCGCAGAACTCGTCCTGACCGAAAGCAGCCGTTCGCTTGCCGTCCCAGGATCGCGGCTGATGGTGCTCCGCTACTGGAGCGGCAATCCCGTGCCGAAACCATCGCCGGCGGGATCGGTGCTCTTCCCACTGGACACGATCGTTACCTTCCCCATCACGGGGTGGCTCGCTGCGGTCGCTGATCTCGATAGCACGAGCGATGGCAAAGCGGAAATCCTCCTTGCCGATGGCGACGAACTCTACGCCTTACGGATGCGCGACTATCGCGACCCACGATTCCGAACTGGTGCACCGTTCGACACTGTCTGGCAGTGGCGCTCTCCGGGGGAAGAAATCACCAACGTAGCGATCGCAGACCTCGACGGCGATCGGCGGCTCGATGTTATCGTCACCACCACGCGGTCAACATCGGTGCTCGGCACTGTTGCACCCGGTGCACTGACAGTCACTGCACCCGCCGATAGCACGTTCTGCACCGGCGATACGATCACGCTCCAGTGGCGCTTTCGCTACGCTGGCCCCCGCAGCTACACGATTGGTTTTCAGCCCTACAGCGGACTCCAAGCAATCGGACCGCGCCGCATCATCGCCCGTGATACACTCATCACCGGCGATACACTGCGGTTGCGTCTTCGAGCCGCTGATCTTGGGAGAACAAGTGGCAGGTTGCTCGTCTGGCTCGGTGCGGATTCGACCATCGGTGACTCCAGCGGGATGATTGCGATCACCGCCGGTCGTCTCCGCTTCGATACCGCATCAGTGCCTGTGCAGGCAACGGCGGGCATGCCAATGACGCTCGCCGGTCTTGCTGTGTGCGTTGATACCATCGCACTGTACGGATCACTGGGACCGAATACCCAGTGGCTGCCGCTCCGAGCAACGAGCGCGATCAGCGGCGGTGCATTCCTTGCCAGAATCGAAGTTCCCTGCATTACGTTTCCGCCGCTGGGCAGTCAGGATACAGTGCTCCGAATCTGTGCAGTCGGCATCAATGCAGCCGATACCGTCCGCTCGGATACCGTGGTCGTTCGCGTTGTGCCTTCGCCGGTCGTCCTGCGCATTGTTTCGCAGCAGCCGGCATACTGCTGCAGCTACAGCATCGCGCTCGAGTCGAGTGCGACACCCTGTACAACCGCCTCAGTGTACGTACAGTACGCTCCAGGCCAGCCGTGGGTGCTCCTCGATAGCACCGCCCGCGATAGTCTCCTCCTCCCCAGCCGCGATGGAAGCAGCGACACACTCCGCATCCGGTGGGCATGCAACGGAAGTTGTGGACGCAGCGATACAGCCGTCATCTTGCCTTCGACGCGGCTGGTACAAGCAATTGTGCCAAACCCAGTGCTGCGTGGGCAGGAACTCTGCCGCATTGTTACTGCCCCTCGGCAGACGGACCGAATCACCATTCGCATTTTCGATGGAAGCGATCGGCTCGTGCGGACGCTCGTCCGCGATGAGCAGCGCAGCGGCGGCCAGATTTACTGCGACGTCTGGGATTGCCGCAGCGACAGCGGCGAGCTTGTTCCGCCGGGCGTGTACTACGTCCTTGCCCAAGCATCCAGTGGGTGGAAATCTTTCGAAGCGGTTTATGTGCGCTAAGTGGTGGGCGTGCATGCTCCTGGCAGCACTCCTTGCAGGGTGCACAGTACTCGAGCCAGCATTGCTCGAAGGACGCTGGGAGCTTCGCTCGCTGACCAGGCGCGATTCAAGTGCAATCGGGCGAATCGCGGCAGCATTTACGACGCTAGCGCTCAGCGGGCGCACGGTTGAATTCCGTACTGGAAAGTTGCTCATCCCACTCGGTCCGAGCTCCGATACGCTCCGATTGGACTACCGCCTCCGAGGCGATACGCTCCAGCTTCTTCCCCCAGGGGACGAGGCTCTTGTGCGCTTGCGCATTACGTGGCTCGACCAGCACGAGCTCCGGCTCGAGAATTCCGAATGGATGCTTTTGTTCTACCGCCAGCAGTGAGACTATGCGCATTCTCGTCATTGAGGACGAAGAGAAAGTTGCCAGCTTCATCCAGCGCGGACTGGAGGAGGAGCACTACACCGTCGACATCGCTCGCGACGGCATCCAGGGACTCGACATGGCGCTCGAGAACATCTACGATGCGATCATCCTCGACGTCATGCTCCCCGGCAAGAGCGGATTTGAGGTGCTCACCGAACTCCGTGCTGCTGACATCGCAACGCCGGTGCTGATTCTCACCGCACGCGGCAGCACAGAAGATCGTGTGCGCGGCCTCGATCTCGGCGCCGATGATTACCTTGCCAAGCCATTCCACTTCGATGAACTGGCAGCACGCATTCGGTCGCTGATCCGACGGACCTCTGCACAGAAAGCCACGCGCATCACCGTCGGCGACCTTGTGCTCGATACGGCAGCACACCTTGTTTGGCGCGGCGACAAAGAAATCGAGCTCACCGCACGCGAGTACGAGCTGCTCGAATTTCTCATGCGCAACAAGCACCGCATCGTCAGCCGCACGATGATCATGCAGCACGTCTGGAACGACCCCTATAACTCGATGTCCAACGTCGTGGACGTGTACATCAAGCGCCTGCGCACGAAGATCGAGTACGACGGCAAGCATTTTATCCACAACGTGCGCGGCATTGGCTACCGTATCAAGGAGCCCAATGGCGACTCGTGAGATCGGCCGCATCGCGATCATCGGTCCTGCCTATCCATACCGCGGGGGACCTGCGGCTGTCGTCGGGCACCTTTACGAACTCCTTGGGCAGTCTGCAGAGGTCCAGGTGTTCAGCTTCTCTCGGCTCTATCCAGCGCTGCTCTTTCCCGGAACGCGGCAAGAAGACCAAAGCCGCCAGCCAATCAAGCCGCATCCTTCTGTGCGCATGATTGATTCGATCGCACCGCCGACGTGGTACCGCACTGCACGTGCAATTGCCGCCTTCGAACCAGACCTTCTCCTTGTGGATTGGTATCAACCCTTCTTCGGGCTGTGCTACGGAACGATTCTCCGCCGCCTTCGGCGATTGCGCCGCGTGCCGACAATCGTGCTTGCCGAAAACATCATTTCCCACGAAGCACGACGCGTTGATTGGTGGCTGACACGGCGGACCTTTCGTTACGCGGACGCATTCATCGCATTCTCGGCTGCGGTTAGCGAGCGACTGCGGATGCTCTATCCCGAACGCCCCGTCGCGCGCGCACATCTGCCGCTGTTTCTCACTCCGAACGATTCCCCCCAGCGTTGGACACCTGAAACTGCGAAAGAGGCGTTAGGTTTGAGCGGCAAGCGTGTACTGCTGTTTTTCGGCTACATTCGCCCGTACAAAGGGCTTGCAACGCTCATCAAAGCGTTCAGCATGCTCGATGCTCCCGATACTGTTCTGCTGATCGTTGGCGAATGCTACGAAAATCCTGAGAAGTACCGAGATCTCATCGCTCGAAGCGGCGTCGCCGACCGCATCCGTTGGGTTGCCGAATACGTTCCGAACGAAGATGTTCCGCTCTACTACACTGCAGCGGACGTTGTGGTGCTCCCGTACCATTCGGGGACACAGTCGGGAGTGCAGCGGATCGCGTTCGCATTCGGCAAACCTGTTGTTGTCACCGATGTTGGCGGTCTTGCCGAAGACGTTCGCGCCTACAATGCGGGGGTGGTTGTTCCTCCTGGCGATGCATCAGCGCTTGCCTCGGCGCTTGGCGGAATGCTTGCGCAGCCGCTCGATCGCTTCATCGCGGGAGCACTGCGTGCAGCTGAGGAAACGCGCTTCGAGCAGATTGCCAACACGATTGCTCTCCTGACAGCACAGATTACCAACTCCTGGCGCTGATGCACCCCACGTCGGGCTGCGCTGGCACTGCCAATGGTCCAACGGCTCTGCTCACTTAGAACGCATGCCCGATGCCAATTTGCCATTCGATCGAACCGAGAACTCTCCGCTGGGTAATCCACCGCCGATCGGGTTGCATGGGGTCATAGACGCGCAATCCAAAGTCCAGCCGTGCTGGGCCTGCAGGGAGTGCGTAGCGAATACCCGTTCCTACCACCCACGCCCAGCGCGAGGGATTGAGCACATCGCCAATCGTCGCCGTCCCGTAGGCATCGCGCGTGAGACGATTGAAGGCATTGCCTGCATCAGCGAAGAACACAAACCCTAAGCGGCTCACTTGCGAGGCAAGGAAGTCGCCGAGCGATTCGTAGTACGAAAGTGAGTAGCGGAGCTCGGCGCTCAGCTCGATGATGGTGCCACTGCCGATATAGCTGGTCAGCGTTCCAAGCTCGGCGGGATTGGCCCCTCCCGAGCGCAGATCCACCAGCTGGCGGCTGGGATAGCCGCGAATGCTGATTGCTCCGCCAGCGAAATAGTGCCGATCGAAGGGCACAATCGTCGTCGCCGGATCGTGCCACCAAATCCACCCTCCGCGGAATTTGAATGCTGCTACCCCGCTCCCAGCCGGGTGGTACGTCGTGTACGTCATTTGCACTTGGGAATAACCCGACAGCAACCGAGCGACGGTTGTTTCGAAGAACATCGTCAGCGTATTGCCCCGCGACGGGTAGAACAGGTCGTTACGGAAATCGCGGAAGTAGCGCAGCGCGACGATCGCCGACGTCCAGCGAAGTTGCCCGCCAGTGTATGCGTTCAGCAGTCGGTACTGCTCGAGTGTTTCGCGGATGAGCAGACTGTCAATCATCGGATTGCGCTCGACCGCACGCTGGAGCGCTTCGTTGAAGCGTTCTGGCCGGTTGGCTTCCAACTGCAGATCCACTTGCACGCGTTCCTCGAAGCCATTGAGCGGCACCGTCACACCAGCTCGAAGCGAGAGCGTCAGCAGCTTGAATGGATCCACTACAAATCGGTACGATGCCGTTGCCTGCGCGTTTGCATCCACACGCAACTGGTCGGTGATGCGAAACCAATCGGGCTGGGTAAAGAGCAATCCAGATTCGAGGTCTTTGTCAATGATCGCAAAGGAGCGCCCAAGCCCAGAATCGGGCAACAGCTGTGCAAAGTACGACGTGTTCCGGAGCGTTGGGCGGATGTACACCGTCACTGCTTGTGCAGCATTGAAGAGATTGCGGTGGAGGTAGGTCAGATCAATGCCCGTGTTGTTGAAGTTGTCGGGGAATGTCGAGTTGAAAAACCACCCGATGCTCGCTTCCCAAACGCGACGGTAGTAGAGGAAGAGCCGAACGTTGACGAGCGAGTCGCCACTTGTTGTTGTATCCGCCCAGATGCGGTCGAATGTCCCGAGTGCCATCAAGTTGGCAATGCTCCGCTCCAGGCGTTGGGGACTGTACCATTGCCCCGAAGCCAGCACAAGTTGCCGGGCTTTCAGCTCAGTACCAACAATTGGATTGCCCCGTGTGCTATCGAAAACCGAAATGCTGCCCACCTTGTAACGCTTGCCAGGCTCGAGAAACACAGTGACACTATCGCGCTTAGCGACAGTGTCGCTCGTGACCACTGGCGTCAAGCGAACGCGCTCACCAGCGATGCTATCCCGCTGCTGGGCGTAGCCTGCCCGAATGTAGCCGCGGTTGCGGAGCGTATCGAGCAACGTCTCAAGCACCGTGCGAATCGCCAGTTCGCTGTACGGCTGGGGGAACTTCACCGTCCGAGCAACTGCCGCTGCACTCTGCTGAACCGCATCCGGGAGCTCGTCCAAACCGAGGATGACGATAGTATCGAGCTGGTATCGCCGTCCCAACCGCACGGTGTATTCGAGCGTGTTATTCCGCGCTCGCTGGCCAACGTGAAAGCGATAGCGGACGTGCGCGTCGTGATAGCCGAACTGGTTGACGTAGTCAGTTAGTCGGAGGACGTCGTAGTCCGCTGCAGAGCGGTCGAAGTAGCGCAGATCATGCTGGACCGCTTCGGCGTAGGCGCGCGCGAAGATCATCGTGATCGGACGTGGAAAATCTGGGACGTCCAAACCGTTGTACGCAACTTCACGGAGAATGCGGCTCGGCACTGTCAGTTCGGTCGGCTGGAGTGAGACAATACCACGGAGTTGGGATGCGGTAAATGGCACATCATTCTCCGCACTATCGGGGATGATGCGGATTTCCAGCTTGTGGATAACATAGCGCTGGGCAACGCGCGGACGTTCCCCTGCCGTCTGCGCATGCAGACCTGCAGCAACTGCCAGGAGCACAACACACAGTCGGAAGAGCATCCAGCCGCGAGAGGGTTCAACCAGTGGCGTGCAAAGTTACACCGTAGTTTTGCCCCTCCGATGGCAGAATCTCCGATCGCTGGCTGGCACTGGTGGCTTCGGGCGACGCGTCCGCGAACGCTCCCGCTGAGTTTTTTCCCGACAGCAATTGGAATTACGTGGGCCTGGCGCGACGGCGCATTCAACTGCGCGACTGCAAGCGGAACGCTGCTGTGTGCTGTGTTGCTCCAGGTGCTGGCGAACTACGTCAATGAACTCGGCGATTACGAACGTGGCGCTGATACGCCCGACCGTATCGGCCCTCCGCGGGCGGTTGCACTCGGTGCGATTTCCCCTGCAGCGATGCGTAAAGCTTCGCTTGTACTGTCGGCGATTATCCTGGCACTCGGCCTATGGCTTGTTACGCAAGTAGGGTGGTGGTTACTCGCGGTGGGTCTGGCTGCACTGGCTCTGGCATGGCTCTACACCACTGGCGCGCGACCGATGGCATACGTTGGCTTAGGTGAAGTGGCGGCGTTGCTCTTCTTCGGGATTGTCCCTGCAGCAGGTGCCTATGCCATCGAGCGCTCGGGGCTTGCTATCGAACCGATCGTCAGCGGAATCGCCTTTGGATGCTTTGCAGCCGCAGTACTCGGGATCAACAACCTCCGCGATGTCGATCGCGACCGCACCTGCGGCAAACGTACTCTCGCAGTGCGACTTGGGAAAGTGCGTGCCACTCGGCTGGTACAGTTCCTCCTGGGCGTTCCATACGCTGTTGCGATTGTGCTAAGCAGCGCCACCGCCGAAACAGTCGTAACAGTTGCCACACTTCCGCTTGCGTGGCGTATCGGACGCGAGCTGCCACTGGCACACGGGGCGCACTACACGGTGCTGCTGGGACGCACGGTCCTTGCGGCATCGCTCTACGGCGTACTCCTCGGTGCCGCGATCGTTGGAGCTACGGTGCGATGAAACCATGATGCAGTACGATTTGGCAATTGCGTACCGCGTGTACCCGGGCATTTCGAAATCGCCGGCGTTCTATTCGACCGACAAGCTCGCACTCGCAGAATTGGGCTTGCGATCGCTTCGATTAGCGCTGGGCGATCTGCGCACGCGCCTGTACGCAATCCTCGACGGATGCCCGCCAGAGTACGAAGCACTGGTGCTACGCTACTTTCCAGCCGAGCATACCGAGATCGTTCACCGCCAGCGCGCGGGGAATGCAGCAACGTTCATCGAGCAACTCGACTACCTGCTCGAGCAGCCGCACGCCGAGTTCGTGTATTTTGCCGAGGACGACTACCTCTACCGCCCGGGGACGCTGCCGCGGCTGCTTACGTTTGCCGAGCAGCATCGTGATGCGCACTTCCTGGCGCCGTATGACTACCCCGACTACTACCAGATGCCCCTCCACCGCGGCTGCCTGCAGATGCGGTACGCAGCAGGCTACCATTGGCGCTCAGCCGGAACAGCATGCTTGACGTTTCTCACACGCCGCTCCATACTGCAGCGCACACACACGCTCTGGCGAACCTATGCGAAGGGCAACTTCGACGCAAGTATGTGGATGGCGCTGACCAAGCACGCAGTGTTCCACCCGCTCCGCACCGTTCGAAGCTCCATCGAAGCAGCGATCATGGCGAAAGCGTGGCTCTACGGTTGGCGTCGCATTCTCTTCGGGAAGCGATGGATGCTCTGGGTGCCGATTCCCTCGATGGCAACGCATCTGGAGCGCACAACCCTTGCACCAGGCGTGGATTGGGAGGCTGTTCGCCAGCAGGTCGAGGCTGCTTACGACTGAACTGCTTGCTCGAGTGCGGAAAGCTGCAGCTGTAACTCGCGGGAAAGCTGCGCAGCCGGACGGTACCCAGTGGCGCGCCAGACTGGTGTGCCGCGATGGAACAGCACCAGTGTCGGCACACTCCGCACCCCTTGCGATGCCGCGAAGGTTTGATTTTTCGGATTATCCACGTCAATGGTGATGACCGTCAGCCTGCCGGAAAACTCCCGCGCAATCTCCTTGAGAACCGGCGCGAGCATCTGGCACGGTCCGCACCATTCCGCAGAAAAATCCACAAGCACCGGCTGATCGCCAGCCAGAAGTTGACCTAACGTTGCCATTGTCTGCACCGA
Organism: bacterium HR20; assembly: GCA_002898675.1. Lineage (GTDB taxonomy): Bacteria > Bacteroidota > Ignavibacteria > Kapaibacteriales > NICIL-2 > NICIL-2. The sequence goes on along the minus strand of BEHW01000040.1, from coordinate 3,692 downwards.
AAACGTGAAACTGGTTTTAGTGACGCACGCACCGCAATTTCCGTGTTCAGCGCATGCAACCATCGGGACCGTTCAACGTTTTGGCACTGGCTGCGTCTTATGGCGTTGCATTGCTCATTCACTTTCGCTTCTTGGACGAATGCTTGCTCGCGTGTGGTTGTTTGCTCTCGTCTCGGTTGCAGCGGCGGCGCAGGTTGTCGTCGGTGTTGTGGCCGATAGTAGCAGTGGGACGCCGGTGCTTGGCGCAACAGTTTCCGTACAGCGTCCGGGTGGCCCGGTAGTTGGCGGTGCCATCACCGATCGCAGTGGCGGATTTTCTCTTCGTCTTACCGAGGGATTCTACGTGCTGCACGTGCGCTCGATTGGGTACGATAGCCTTGTGCGTCCGCTCCGTGTTCGCGCGAGCGATACGCTCCGACTCGGAACGCTGCGGCTTCGCCCCTCAAGCGTTCAAGCCCGTGACGTTATCGTCGAGGAAGCTGCACCGCGAATCGAAGTCAAGGGAGATACACTCGAATACAACGCCAGCCAATTCAAGACCGAGCGGCATGCCGATGCCGATAAATTGGTCGCAAAGCTGCCGGGAGTCGAAATCGAAAACGGCCAAGTCCGCGCACAAGGGCAAACCGTGCAACGAGTGCTCGTTGACGGTAAGCCGTTTTTCGGACAGGACCCAATGGCAACGCTGCGGACAATTCCCGCTGAGATCATTGAGCGCGTGCAAGTCTTCGACCAAATGAGCGACCAAGCGCAGTTTACCCGCTTCGACGATGGCCAGCGGATCAAGACGATCAATCTCGTCACGCGCCCGGACCGCCGCAACGGCCAATTCGGCAAACTCTACGCTGGATATGGCGAAAACACCCGCTACACCGCCGGCGCGAACGTCAACTACTGGGGCGGCGACCAGCGCCTGTCAGTGATGGGAATGAGCAACAACATCAACCAGCAGAACTTCGCAATCGAGGACCTTCTCGGCATGTTCGGCGGTGGCAATCCCTTCATGCGGATGGTTGGGAGTGCCTTCCGTGCGATGGGGCAGAGCATGGGTCGCAATCGCCCCGGCGGTGATGGGCCGGGATTTCTCAGCACGTTCTTGGTGACACCCTCCGATGGCATTACGCAAAGCCACGCCGCAGCGCTCAACTACTCGAACGAATTCGGCTCGTGGTTAGACCTCAGCGGCAGCTATTTCCTGAACACCTCGACCAACAACGCCGAGCAATCACTTGACCGACTGCTGTTTCTTGGGGACTCCGCAACGCAACGGAACATGCAGCGGTCGAGCGCCGAAACGCGCAACCTCAACCATCGGCTCAATCTCCGCGCAGATATTACGCTCGACTCGATGAATTCGCTGCTGCTGACTCCACGCTTTACCTGGCAAAGCACCGACCGTTCGAGCACTGCATTGACACAAACACGTGCGCAGAACGATGCCTTGCTCAATGCACTCTCCACCCAGAGCAAAACGACGGGCAGCGGTTTTTCCACAAACTCCGAGCTGCTCTACCGCCACCGCTTCCCCACCGACGGGCGAACGCTCTCAGCGCGGCTGCAGTGGAACCAGCAGACGAACGCAAGCGATCCATCTACCAGTTCGCTCAATGCCTACTACGACGGAGCCCCGCGCTTTGACACACTCACCACAACGCAGCCGCAGGACGGCACCGTCCGCACCTTGAGCGCGAACATGCTCTACACCGAACCGCTTGCCGAACGGCAGCAGCTCCAGCTCGGCTACACCATCACCAACACCACATCCCAGCTGGAGCGATCCTGGACCCAACCACGCAATGGCCAGGAATTTCGCGCCGATTGGCACACCTCGAGCAGCGGACTCGAACATCGCCCGGGCATTCGGTACAAGCTTATCCTCGGTTCGCCCGATACCAGCGCTGCAACTCAACTGATGCAAGGCCTCATGCGCAGCTTCGCGCCGCGCGGTATGGGGCGTATGATGCGCCAAAGTGATGTTGGCATCTGGAACATCGAATTCGGTACTGATTTGCAGCTGCTCAACTTTGCAGTTGACCAGTCGCAATCGCTTGCCAGCGCGGCTCCCACCACGTTTGCGCTCACGCGGCAGTTTCGCGCACTTCTGCCAACGCTGTCGGTAACAACGCGCCCAGCGATGACGAGCTTTTTCCGCGCATGGTACTCCACGCGCACAAATCTGCCCTCTCCCGGACAGCTCCAAGAAGCGCTCGACAACACTAACCCACTCCAACTTTCCATCGGGAATGCCCGGCTCAGTCAAGAGTACACCCACAGCGTTTGGCTCACGTATGGAACGTTTGACCTTTCATCTGCATCGTCGCTTTTTGTATCGCTCAATGCGAATCTGACCAACAGCCGTATTGCGACTGCAACGACTATTGCCGCACGCGATACAACGATTGCTCTCGACCTGGCCAATGGCACCCAGAACCTCATACTTCCAGCTGGAACGCAGCTTTCGCGTCCGACCAATCTCGACGGCTATTGGAACGCGACTGCATTTGTGCTCTACAGCCGCCCGGTGACACTGTTCGATGCCGTCAAGCTCAACGTCAGCGGAACGCTGGCGCTCACCTACCAACGCGACCCGAGCCTTGTCAACGGCCAAGAGAACATCGCCCACTCGACAATTGTCACCCCCGGACTGAGCATCACGAGCAACATCAGCGAAAATCTCGACTTCACTCTCAGCGGTCGCACAGCGTGGAATACCGTCCTGAACACGATTCGAAGCCAGCTCAACCAGCGCTTTGCAACGCACACCATCCTCGCGCGCGGCACCTACATCACGAGCGATTCCTCCGCCTGGCTCGATGGATGGGTGTTTTCCACTGAGTTCAACTACGTGGCGACAGTTGGGCTCGCAGAAGGCTACAACGTTGGAGTTCCGCTGCTCAACCTCGCTGTGGGCAAGCGCATCCTCGACGGTCGCGGTGAAGTGCGGCTCTCAGTATTCGACGTGCTCAATCGGAACAACTCGATCACGCGGAACGTGGGGAGTGGCTATGTTGAGGACGTCCAGACGACCGTTCTGCGACGCTACGCACTCTTGAGCGTGACGTACTTCCTGCGCGCGTTCCGCGGCTCTTAGAGCTGGATCATCTGGCGTGGTGCGGTTGTGAGCAGCTCGATGCGGTCGCGCCCGACATAGACGTCATCTTCCAGCCGCATCCCAAAGCGGCCAGGGAGATAGATGCCCGGTTCGATCGTGACAACGCACTCGGCGGGGATTATTCCGTTGGCGTTGCGTGGCGAGAGCGCCGGTGCTTCGTGCACCTCGATGCCAAGCCCGTGCCCGAGCGAATGGCGAAAGTAGTCGCCATAGCCTGCACGCTCGATGATCTGCCGCGCTGCGCGATCAACAGCAGCAGCACTTGCACCTGCGCCAAGGTGTTCCAACGCCGCAGCATGCGCACTGGTGACGACTTCCCACGCACGGAGCGCTTCCTTCGGGGGTTTCCCGATTGCGAAGGTGCGCGTCATGTCACTATGAAAACCGCCAACGCGGCAACCGAAATCAACAGTAACCACATCGCCCTTGCGGAACTTCCGATCGGAAGCGCGTCCGTGGACGTACGCGCCATGCTCGCCTGCAACGACGATGATTTCGAACGCGTCGGCCTCTGACCCCTTCTGACGGGCACGGTAGGAAAGCTCTGCTGCTAATTCGCGTTCTCGCATGCCAGGGCGAA
>BEHW01000039.1 GCA_002898675.1 bacterium HR20 | reverse complement strand
GTAGAGATCTTCAAAGCTGGGAGCATCTGCAGTGGTCCGCTGCATGACGGTAGCGATCAAACGGTCGTGCTTGAGCGCATGCTGTACAGCAGCGATCGAGCTGGCACGTCCAACGAAGATGAGTTCCTCCTGGTGAGGAAGCGCCACCATGTCGCGCAGCGGGAGGACTGGAACAATCGTGGGTTTTTCAGCGCGCTTGGGCATACAAACGGGAAGGAACGGTTATGCGAAACTAGTGGAACAAGACGACCAACCGAGCGATTACTTGCCGTACGGTGACTTGAGGTAGCGCGATGCTTCCTCGTGCGAGTTTTGCACGTCCTGCCAACTGAGGACTTTCTTGTACTGCATGATCGCCAGGTCACGCTTCCCTTGGAGGTCGTAGATCTTTCCGACGTAGAGGTTGAGCTTGACCATAAAGCCAGACGGATCTTCATCGAGCAGCCGGCATGCTTCGTCGCACTTGTAGAAGTACGGCAGTGCTTCCTCGTACCGGCCGGAGATGAATAGGTACCATCCGATGTAGTAGAGCGCTTCGCGTGCAGCATAGGCGTCGTAGTAAGGTTGCTTGGTGCGGTAGGCGTCGAGGATGCGGTGCCAGTGCGCGATGCTGCTATCGTAGCTACCAACTTGGAGCAGAGCAACTGCGTAGCGACGGTGGAAGAGCGGATTGGTCGGATAGCGTTCATAGAGCTCGCGGCTAATGCGAAGGTAGTCCTGCGGTTGGTTTTCGAATTGGGAGCTATAGACTTGTTGGAGTAACACTTTTGCTTCGATGTCCGCGTAGGTGGCGTTCTGCGCTGCTGCTTCCAGTTGCAGAATGCCGAGCCGCTTATCGCCGCTGGGCAGAAACACCATGATGGGTTTGAGTACCGGGTACTTTTCCGGTAGTGCTGCGGCGTAGTAGTTGTAGATGCCTGTCCCGAGCATGATATCGTGGTTCGACGGAGCCAGTTGGTTGCATTTGATGAGGATGTCGAGTGCAAGCCTCCCATCGTTAGCGGCTTTGAGCCAGCTTTGGATAGTTGCGTAATATCGCCCGCGGTAGCCGAGCGCACCACCTTTGAAAAACAGCCCCGCGATGTCGTACGGATTCTGCTCGAGGATAGAGTCGCAGAGAGCAATTGTTGCGTCAATCTTCCGAAGAAACGCGGCTTCGTAGCGCTTGCTGTTGCGGCGATCGAGCTGCATCTGCCACCACTCGATCATCGCGTCGAGGAAGTATCCAGCAGGATGGTGTGGATAGCGCCGGATGACTTCCGCGAAGATGGTACGCGCCTCGTCGAAACGAGCAGCGTAGATGTAGTCTCTTCCAAGCCGGATCAAGCTATCGGCATCGGTACGCAGGATCGCCCATTGCGCCGAAGCGGTCGCCGAGAGCAACGTAGCTGTCAAGAGCAAAATACGTGTGAACACAACGGTCAGTCGAGGGTGTCACGGGCATACAAAACGCATCCGATGCCGTTGCTATTGTCAGCGGACAATTACCGCGCGTGCAGTCGCTGTTCCTGATTGCGATACGGCAACCACCGTGTAACTGCCCGGTGGAAGGCTCGGCAAGGCGAGAGCAACGTGACGGCCTGCTTTCCCCACGAATGCTGTTTCCCAGAGGATGCGGCCGTCGCTACTGATCAGCCGCACAAGGACTGGTCCACTGTCAACGATGCCCATCAGGATTGATGCTTCGCCATCACTTGGGTTCGGGATGATGGATAAACGCTCCCTCACGGTTTGCCCGATCAAGCGGACGCCACCAGCAGTGCAGAGTCCTTCGTAGCGGATGATACCCGTTGCAGGTGCGTAGAGCAGATCTCTGCGTGGTGCCGTGGCGTGCTCAATCTTGATGGAATCAGCTTCACGATCGCCAATGAGGACGCTCGCTTCCAGTAGAGCGATCGGGAACATTCGCGCTGCTGTTGGGAGGCTATCGAGTGAAATGACCGCTTGAAGCCAGCCGCGCCCGTTCTGCAGAGGCTGTCGCGTAAGGCTGCCAGGCACAATCCGCTGTGGGAGGAGCATCGTTGGGTTATAGCTCAGCTCGAGGATCAGCGAGTCAACCTGCTGGGCATCGCTCGAACTGCTCCATGCGTAGAGCGGGATAGAGACAACCGACTGCGTTGGGGAAATGATAACGTCCTCGATCGCGAAGGTAATCGGCAACGGCTTGTTGCTCTGCACCCCGATTCCGCGAAGAGCGACGCGGAGCGTTTCCGCACATGGGGAGGAGGCAATGATGATGAGCGTATCGGTTGTCTCTCCTTCGGAAGTCGGTTCGAATTCGATAAGAACAGTGCCTTCGGAGTCAGCAGCGAGCGGGAGCGTCAATGTCGCGGGCTGGCGAATTCGAAATGCAGTTCCACGCGCAAGCTGGAGCTTCGCCTCTTGCGCGGTATCAGAGGGATTGCGCAGCACTGCAGTACGTTGGGCGACGTCTCCGAGCGCAACAGTGCCAAAATCGAGTGTGGATGCAGCTGTGGCGATTGGCTGCCATCGTCCGATGTAGAGCGAATCTTTCGCTGTGCAACCACTGCGCGTGGAGACCTCCAAGCGATACCACCCCGTATCGCTGGCAACGAACATCGTATCACCGATTGTGCCATTCCAGCGGTACTCGAGGAAGCCAGAAGGAGCCGTAAGTGTGCTCTGCTGGCCAGGGCAGAGTCGCACAGCTGTCGCAGCAATAGCAACTGTTGGCTGGTCGGTGACGACGATCGTGATTGCTGCTGTATCGCTACAGGGAGCGGCGATCCATGCTGCCAGGTGGTAGATTCCCGGCCGCTGGGCGCGGAATGTACGCTGAGTGCTATCAGTGCTCGCCTGGAGCAGTTCGAGCCCTGGAGGAACATCCCAGATCACTGCGCCACTGGCAGGTTGCGCCCCAACCGTGAACGGCAGGCCAACGCAGACACTGTCGCGGCTCTGGAGGCTTGGGCGTTCCCGCTGAGTAAAGCCAATAGTAATCGGGCGCATCATCCATGTGCAGCCGTTGGTATCGGTCACCTGTGCGGCAAGCAGTGCATCGCGGGTCATGGTGCGGCGACAACCCATCATGCCATCGGACCATGTACATGCAGCTCCAGCTGGACGTGCGATTTCGATTTCAACAGTTTCCCCCGTGCATGCGATGATGGTATCGGTTGCAATCGGTGTGCTGGAGCCATCAGGCGCCAAGCGGAGGTATCGCAGTATAGGGCGAGCAACGACTTCTACGCGTTGAAGTGCCGAGCGGAGAATACAGCCAGTGCTATCCTCGACGACTGCCTGGTACGCTCCACTCGATGTCACCCAGAGCGTATCGGCAGTCGAAAGGATTGTGCCGTTGCTATCGAGCCATGCGTGGGTGCGGTACCGTAGGCGAAGTGTAAATCCGATCCGCTCTCCTTCGCAGATGCGCAAATTCCGCCGCGCCGAAATGGTGTCGAGCGTTACTGGTAGCGCAACTGCCGTTCGAAAGACAACCGTGTCGCTGGTGACCGTACAGCCACTCCGCGAGGTGGCGGTAAACCAGTAGGCTCCGGCATCGGTGATGGTAATCCGCCGGGCTGTACTGCCTGTGTTCCACTCGATGGCGGCGATGTCGAGCGAATCACTTGCCCAAAGCTCCGCACGCTGCCCGTTGCAGAGTGTTCTGTTGGGCGTAGATGTCTGCACTGTCGGTGCGAACCCACAGAGGCGGAAAAGAAAGCAATCACTCCGGTTGCCCGGCGAGGGATTCGGCTGGTACTGCGCATTGACCAGTGGGGCAAAGTCTCGGCTCCGCGTTTCGCCGGCACCGACGATGTCCCCTGAAGGAAGGAGCGCTATTGCATAGAGCACGTCATCGTTCGAACCACCGAAGGTCGCTGACCAGAGGTTTTGCCCATCCCGAAAGAGTGCTACGAACACATCATCTCCGCCGCGCGGCTCCCAAAGTACACTTCGCCGTCGAGGAAAGTCAGGCGAAGAAGTGCTCCCTGCCAAGGCAACCCGTCCATCGCTATAGACACCGACACTAAAGCCCGATTCTGCCGAGCGCCCACCCCAGAAGGTGGACCACACGGGCGTGCCGGTTTCACTCATGCATGCCAGAAATGCATCGTTGAAGCCGCTTTTCTCGCGTTGGGCAATGCTATCGCCAACGATCGGGAAGTCTGCACTGGAAGTGGTTCCCGCCAGGTAGAGCAGACCGTTCCAGTATGCGATACGATTGCCCAAGTCGTAGTCGCTCCCGCCGAGGTACGTGGACCAGATGCGACGGCCACTGCTGGAAAGAGCCAATACAAACGCATTGTCGAGCGGAGGAGCTTGTGGCTGGAATGCATTCGCCATCGGGAAATCGTTGCTCACCGTCACACCAGTGACGAAGACGCTTCCGCTTGGGCTGGTTGTCACGCCATAGGCTTCGTCGAATGCACTGCCGCCGTAGTACGTGGACCAGAGGACTTGCAGAGTGGGGATAGCCAGCACTGTGACGAACACGTCGTTATCTCCGCCAATGGTCGGCTGGAGCGCTTGTGCAATGGGGAAGTCAGGGCTGTTTGTCCGTCCAACCGCCACAAGACTCCCATCGCGACGCAGTGCAAGAGCGTTGACCAATTCTTCGCGGCTTCCACCGAGGAACGTGCCTCCGGCAAACGCGCCATCGGTTGTAAACGACAACACGACAGCATCGAACGCACCCCCTGCACGGTTGGGGTAGGGAGAGCTCAGAGTCACAGAGGGGCTGCTCGACCATCCTCCGACAAAGAGCAAGCCGCTGGAGCCATCCCAGACGATGGCTTTTGCGACTTCATCGCGCTCCCCACCGAAGTACGTGGACCACAGGTGTTGGCCGCCTGCAGTGAACTTTGCGATGACCATGTTCTGCCTGCCGCGGTTGGCGCTTGCTCCGCGCTGCGGAAAATCAATGCTCAGCGAATTGCCGCACACGTAGATGTTCCCCGCGGCATCGGTTGTCAGATCATTGGCGGCGTCCTCCTGCGAGCCACCAACGTAGGTTGACCACACGATCGCCGGATCAATCACGAGCGGAAGTGTAGGATCGAACGCTTCGGTGATTCGGTAGCCGAACGTTGTATCGTTGAAGACAGTGTACTCGACCGAGAGTGGCCGCTCAGTACCCTCTGGTGTTGGTTGGTAGGCAGTGGGAGCAGCGTCGAGGAATTCCTCTGTCCCACTCTCGATGCGGAGCGCACCGCTTGCGGGGTCGAGCTGTTTGATACGTCCGCCGCGGAGGACAAGACGCAAGGCGCTAAGGTCGCTGCCAGGCGCTACAAGAACGTCATACTTGAGACCGCTGGGCGACCAGCGAAGCACAATGTCTATGCCTGGGGCAACGCCGATGTAGCGCAGTGCATCGAACGAACGTAGCTCTCGCTGGCAGCGACCGTCAACGATGTAGTACCGTTCCGGACGTTGACTGGTGGGGAAAACGCCAGTAGGCGCGGATGCAAAGTCGAGATCAATTCGCTGCGTTTGAACGTGCTTCCCGGTGCGGGAAGCTGCAACGAGGCTGATACCGGTGGGACGGCACCAGATACGAGTGCCGCCAATACGGGCAGTGAAGCGAGCTTCGCTGCTCCGATCGGGTGCTTCGAGAAAACCGCGCTGGTAGAGGCCATTCCACTGGTGTGGTGTTGCCACTGCACCAGTTACACAAATGGCAATAAGAGCACATACCCAGCGCACGCAGGCATTTTGCTTGCGGTACCAGATCATTGCAGCAGCAAATTACGCACTCGTTATGCGCGTGTACAGCTCTTCGTAGAGTGGTATGATGCGTTCAATCGAGAAACGCTCAACTGCAGCATTGCGCGCTGCTTGGCTGAAGCGGTGCCATTTTTTTCCGTTGCTGGCAAGTTCGATGCAGTAGCGTGCCATTCGGTCAATGTCGCCTGGTTCGGCCAAGTACCCATTCTCGCCATGGCTGACGACTTCTGGAATGCCGCCGACGTTGGAAGCAACCACCGGGACCCCGCAGCTCATCGCTTCGAGTGCAGCAAGGCCGAAACTTTCATTTTGGCTGGGGAGCAGGAAGATATCGGCCGCAGAGAGCAGCTCTGCCGTCGCCATAACCTTCCCGATAAAGTGCACAGCCTCGCACAGTCCGAGCGAGCGGCACAGATGCTCTGCTTCCGTACGCTCCGGGCCATCGCCGATGAGCACAAGTTGTGCGCTGATGCCGTGCTCACGGATAGCAGCGAGGATGCGAATTGTGTCGGTGACGCGTTTGACAGGGCGGAAGTTGGAGGTATGCATCAGCACAAGCTCAGCGCCAGGAGCAAGCTGCCGGCGGAGTGCTGCGCTGTTGTAGCGCGAGCGATCGTACACTGCGGTGTCCACGAAGTTCGGGATAACCTCGATCGCAGCACGATCAGTGAAGAGTTGTTGCGTGCGATCGCGCAGGTAGTGAGAAACGCATGTCACAGCATCGGAAGCCTCGATGGAAAAGCGCACCAGTGGGTGGAACCCAGGGTCGAGTCCAACGAGCGTAATATCAGTGCCATGCAACGTGGTGACAACACGCAACTGCATGCCATCGCGTGCGAGAACCTGCTTGGCAAGGTAGCCACTGACGGCATGAGGGATTGCGTAGTGGACGTGCAGCAGTTCGAGCTGTTCGTAGCGAGCGACGTCAATAATTTTGCCTGCCAGCGCGAGCGTGTAAAGCTGGTGCTCCATGAGCGGATAGCTCGGAATTTCGACCTCGTGGAAGCGAATGTTCTCCCGAAACCGATCCAGGCGCGATGGCAGCGCATACGTGATGAAGTGCACGCGCCAGCCACGCGCGGCCAATGCCATCCCAAGCTCGGTTGCAACGACCCCACTACCACCGTAGGTTGGATAGCAGACAATGCCAATGTTCATTTCCACAGCACGCGATGAGTGATACAACGATTCTCTACTACACACTCGCGGGTGAACATCGCGATGAACTTGTGGTCAAAGGCTCACGGTTCATCGCAACGGCAGTTCCCGTCGTGAGCAGGGAAGACGCATTGGTGCATGTTGAGCGTGTACGGCAGCTGTATCCGTCGGCAACCCATCATTGCTATGCATACCGTCTCGGGGCCGGTGGATTGGACTTCCGCGCCTGGGATGATGGTGAGCCCAAGGGAAGCGCTGGCCGTCCGATACTCTTCGTTCTTCAAAAGTATCGTTTGAGCGATGTCCTGGTGATCGTGACGCGGTATTTCGGTGGAACCAAGCTGGGGTTAGGTCCGCTTGCGCGTGCATACGCGCAAGCAGCAGAACGTGTCATTGCGCATGCCCAGCGGCTCCCTGTTGTGCGGTATGTCAGTGTGCGAGTCTTCTGCAGCTACGAAGATGTCGAGGCAGTTACTGAGGTGCTGCGCCACTGCGCGCTCGATTTCGATGCCGACTACCGCGATGCCGTCGAGTTTAGTGCACGCATTGGTGAAGATGCAGTCGAGACGTTCGCACAGATGCTCGCGCAAGCAACCAGTGGACGTGCAGGGTTCATCATCGAGCAACCCTAAATTCAGGCGCTGCTCGTCTTGAGCCCTGGCTGTCTTCTTCCATACACCTGAGTTGCTATGCAAAAGTCAACCAGTACGAATCCTCTCGACTACGAAATCTTGATTCGCCGCTACGACATGGGCAACCGGTACGCGTCGTATTGTCCTCAACTTGGTGAGATGATCAAAGGCACAAGTCACCAAGAAGTCGAAGAAGCGATGAAGCAGCGTATCCTCCAGCACATCGAGGAACTTAAGCGACTGCACGAAGAAGGCTCATCCACCCCAGCGTAAAAAAGTGTTTGGTTGGAACAAATTTTTTTCCCATTTTCGCGCCCGCTTGTTCGACGCTGCATTTCATCATAGGAGTTTGTGCTGATGAAAATTCCAGAGCAATTGCGTTACACCGCCGATCACGAATGGATTCGCGTCGAAGGCACCATCGGATGGATTGGAATTACCGATCACGCACAGAGCGAGTTGGGCGACATCGTCTATGTTGACATTCCCGCAGGTCTGGAGCGGATTGAGCGTGGAAAGTCCTTTGGCACCATCGAGGCGGTCAAAACCGTCGCTGATCTCTATGCGCCATGCACCGGGAAGGTGCTCGAAGTCAATCCGCTGGTTAGTTCGTCACCAGAAATCATCAACCGTGACTGCTACGGCGATGGGTGGATCCTCAAAGTTGAAATCGAAAATCCTGCCGAACTCGATGGACTGATGGATGCAGCTGCATACCGGCGTCACGTCGGTGCACCCGCATCGTAGTAGTAACCTCTGGGAGGCTGCATCCAATGGGCTGGCTCGTTGAGTTTCATGGAAGTCTGCGCTGGCTTGTCGCGCTTGCACTGCTTGCGATCATCGTTGGTGCGATCGCTGGGATTGTAACGCGGCGGTGGCCCGGATGGATGCCTTGGGGGATTCGAAGCGCAGTGCTGCTTGTGACGCTTCAGTTTCTGGTAGGGCTTGTGCTCCTTATCAACGGTAGCATAGCAGCAGGCTGGCAGATGCAATTGCTGCGCTTGCAGTACGAACATGCCGTTACAATGCTCCTTGCACTTGGAGCTGTGCACATGCTGCCTCGTGCGGCGCGTGCTGCTGAACCACGCGCATGCGGGCGGCGTGTCCTTCTCCTTGCATTGATTGCTGCACTTCTTGTTGCTGTTGGAGTTATTCGCCTGCGGGGAGCAGCGTACTGGATTCCCTTCTAACGCCGGCTAAAGGATGCCAAGCGCATGCAGATGAGGTCCTCGAGGTTGCGGGCGATGGACTCCGGTACAAGGAGATGGTTCGCCAGGATTGCCACGCAGAGTACCTCGCCATCCCGGGTAGTCACGTAGCCTGCCAGTGCGGAAACGTTGTCAAGCGTACCAGTCTTGGCGGCGACGTTTTTTTCGGCGAGTGTGCCCACAAGACGAGTCCTGAGCGTTCCAGGTTCACCAGGGCGGGCAAGCGATGCGGCAACGTCGTTGCGCCAGGAGCTTCGCCAGAGCATCCAAAGCAGACGTGCAACCAGCGAGGGTGTAACAAGGTTCAGTCGCGAAAGGCCGCTCCCATCGCTCATCGCAAGTTCATCGCTTGCTAAGCCATTTCGCTGAAGCATCGAGCGGATGTAGTCCGCCCCAGCAGCAAAGCTACCAGCGCCACTACTTTCTTTCCCAATGGTTTTCAGCAGCATTTCTGCGCAGAGGTTGTGGCTGGTGCGGTTCATGACCGCAATGATGGTGCGCAGCGGTGGTGAGCTGTACTCTGCAAGTATCGGCAAGCGGCTGTACGGAATCGGCTCACCCCACTCTGAAGCAGTGAGGACACTACCACGAAAGCGAATCTGATGTCGCTCCAGGGCATTGCGGAAAAGCATCCCAACGTAGAGTGCGGGATTATCCACCGGAACGTCCACTATCACTGGCTCAACTGCACTACCGTCGGGAAGTGGCACAACACCCCGCAGTTCGAGAGCGTTTGAACCAAGCTCCCGTTGCACTGCGATCTCTGCTGGCTGGTCATGCGGAACGGTGAGTATCTCGGACGTTACGCGAATAGCACCGTTGCCGTAGAGTAGCTCGATGGTGGCAGGCTGCCCGACTGCGCTCGCTGGGTGAATCACAATTCGTGCGCAGTTGTCAAACGCTGCCAGTGCCGATACCGGCGGGGAATAGGGCTTGGCAAGGTCATCCCACATCCAGCCGGGGCCGTAGCGGATTGCATCGAAGTAGCGATCGTCAGCGATGATGTTCCCTTTGATTGTCGTGATGCCCAGCGAATCAAGCCCGCGGATCCAGACGGCAAAGACACTATCCGGATGCGAATTGAACGCTTCGCTCCACGTTGGGTCTCCACTCCCACGAATGATGAGATTCCCTTCGAAATCGCCTCCTTGGCGGATGCGGCCGTCGAGGTAGATGCGAGTGGTAAAGCGAAACTCCGGTCCGAGCAGTTCCAATGCTGCTGCAGTGGTAAAAAGCTTCATCAGCGAGGCAGGCACGAACGCCTTGGTATCGTTCGAGCGGAAGAGGAATTCGCCTGTCTCTGTCGAAAGGACGCACACACCGATGTATGCCGATGCTACGTCGCGATTTTTCAGGAGCGCTTCCAGATCGGCTTGCAGTTCGCGGATCGGCGACCGCTGCACAACTGGCTCACGGTGTCGCACGGTGTCGGTGCGTCGCGGCGTCGGTGTCTGCTGTGCAACGAGGGAGCACAGGGCAATTGCGCTCAGAGCGATGCCGTTTCGAATTACTGCCACACCGACTCAAGCAAATGATGCACGACCTCGATTGGCTCAGCAGCGTGGGCACTCAGTGCTGCTGCAATAGTCAGTGTATCGCGTGCTTCATCCCGGCTGCCACCGAGCTGGGCATACGCGCGAAGATGGGACTGGAGTTGCCGCTCCCACCCACCGACGGCGAGTGCGGCAATCGCGCAGCGCTCGCGCTCGATGATGTCAAGCGATGGACGCGAGAGCACTTTCCCATAGCCCTCGATGATGACCCACTCAGCCAGTTCGTGCGAGAATTCCTCGATTTGTCCGAGCACACGCTCGGCGAATTCGCCATAGATTCGCTCGAAGTGCCTTCTGCCACGCTCGCGAAAATGTTCGACGTCGTATGGCTCGCCGTGTGCGCTGCAGAATCGTGCGCCGCGTGTACGTGCAACTGCATGGGCGGTTCGAAGCCCTTCGATCGCTGCGGGAAACCCCGCGAAGAGATATGTCCCGAGCAGTGCTTCGTAGAGCCGCTCTCCATCGCTACAACACTCAAAGTACGCGTGCACAACCTGGCGTAGAACGTTCAGTTCGGCTGCTGCTTGGCTGGCAACGGCTGCGATGAGAAGTGCACCGGAACGTTCCAACGCGCGGACGTTCGCAAGCGCATGCTCGAGCCGGGTGTGTAGGGTTAGCTCCATAGCGTGCGGAGGCGTTCAGCTAACTGTTCCAGTGCACGGCGTCGGTGGGAGAGAGCGTGTTTTTCTTCGGGCTTCATTTCTGCAAATGTTCGATCGTAGCCATCGGGGATAAAGAGTGGATCATAGCCAAAGCCGCCACTGCCGCGCGGTTCAGGTGCGATGGTGCCAGTACAGATTCCTTCGGCGAAGATCGTCCGCAGACTATCACGGTAGCAGAGCACTGTGCGGAAACGTGCACGCCGATTGGATGTGTTGTTGAGGCGCTCGAGCAAAAGCGCATTGTTTGCTTGCCACGATGCACCGTCGCCCGCAAAGCGTGCGGTGTGTACGCCCGGCAGCCCACCGAGCGCATCCACCTCGAGACCGGTGTCGTCGGCAATGGTGGGGAGAAGTGTGCGTTCTGCGACAGCTACTGCCTTCAAGTAGGCATTTTCTTCGAGCGTGTGACCTGGCTCTTCGACACGCCAGTCTGCACCGAGCAGATCGGTGGCAGTGAGAATCGTCAATGTGTCCTCGAAAAGGGAGCCGAGAATGGATTCAAGCTCCCTGGCTTTGGCTGGGTTTGCTGATGCGAGCACAATCTTCATGCCCGGCTGTGAAGGTGGTACATCACAATTCCTGCAGCAACTGCTGCGTTGAGCGAATCGAACGCTCCGCTGCCCTCGATCGTGACACGATCGTCGAGCCGCTCTTCGACGGATGGTGATAGTCCGTGGGCTTCGCTGCCGATGACGAGGACATGCGGCACGGCAGGGGGAACGTACTGCGTAAGTGCTATCCCGTCGCGGGCTGTTGCACCGATGATGCGATGCGTCGTCCGAACGCGGTCGAGCAGCGTTTCGAGCGCTACTTCCACGATGCGAAGATGGAACAGTGCGCCCATCGTCGCACGGACGAATTTGGGCTGGAAGCGATCTACACTCCCGGCACCAAGCGCGATGGCTCTGTATCCAAACCAGAGTGCTGTTCGAACGATCGTGCCTGCATTTCCTGGATCGCTGATGCCGTCGAGCGCAATCCAGGAGCTGCCGCCGTCGAGCACGTGTTCGAGCTCGTAGTCCGGATAGGCGACGACAGCCAGGAGACCTTGCGGCGTCGTGGTGTCTGCAAGGCGCACAAAATCGCGTTCGCTGAGCGAAAAGCACGGTACGCCGCGCTGGTGAAATGCCCGGAGGAGATCGGCGTGCTCTTGGGCACAGCGTTCGGTGCAGATCAGGAGTTGTACCTGGTATGCCGAGCCGAGCAGCTCACGTACTGTGCGAATCCCCTCGGCCAGGAAGAGCCGTTCCTGATCGCGGTGGCGGCGATGGTGGAAGCGTAAAAGCAATCGAAGACGTGCTTTGGGCAGTGGTGGTAGCGTTTCCATTTTTGCAGCAAGGTTGGCACAAAATTACTCGGTTCTCCAGCAATGATTCCGGCAGAGATCCTTCGCAAAAAGCGCGATGGCGGCACGCTCAGTGCAGAAGAGATCAGAGCGTTCATTGCAGGTGTCGTAAGCGGCAGCATTACGCCACCGCAAGCGGCAGCATTCTTGATGGCAGCGTGCATCCGGGGGCTCGACCGAAGCGAGACCGTCGCACTGACGACAGCAATGGCACATAGTGGCCACAGGTATAACTGGGAGCACCTTGGGTACGCGGTGGATAAGCATTCCACCGGTGGAGTGGGCGATAAGATCTCGCTGTTGGCTGCTCCGATTGCAGCAGCTGCGGGCGCGATCGTCCCGATGATGAGCGGACGTGGACTGGGCCATACGGGCGGAACCGTAGATAAACTCGAATCCATCGTTGGTTTCCGCGTCGTGCTCACCGATGAGGAAATCGAGCGCCAACTCCGCACCCTTGGTGTGGTCATGCTTGCGCAGAGCGAACGCCTTGCGCCTGCCGATCGCATCCTCTACGCGCTGCGGGATGAAACCGGTACAGTTGAGTCCATCGGCTTGATCACGGCTTCGATCCTGAGCAAGAAGATTGCAGAAGGCGCGCGTGGATTGGTGTTGGATGTCAAGGTTGGGCGGGGCGCATTTCTGCAGCGCTCTTCCGATGCCAGAGAGCTTGCGCTCTCGTTGCAAGAGGTTGCGCAAGGAGCAGGGCTCGATGTTCACATTGCACTGACCGATATGGATGATCCGCTGGGCTACGCCGTCGGCAATTGGGTCGAAGTAGTGGAGGCAGAGCGTGCGTTGGCTGATCCGCGGCAATGCCCGCCAGACATCGAGGAGCTGACGCTCCACCTTGCAGGTGCAATGCTCGAGTTGAGCGGCATTGCCGCTTCCCTTGCGGAAGGAATTGAGCATGCACGCCGTGTCTGGGCCTCTGGTCAAGCATGGGAGCGCTTCCACGCGATGATCGCCGCACAAGGTGGAGATTGGAAGTCCTCGCTCGAACGCTATCGCACTGCAGTGGCGCTTACCGTTGAAGGTTCACAGGAAGGATACGTGACCGGTTTTCAAACCCGGCAGATTGGGCTTGTTGCGGTGCAGCTCGGTGTTGGCCGTCTCCGCTCAAGCGACACCGTTGATCCTGCAGCAGGCATCGTATTCCACGTCCGCCGAGGCGACAGAGTCGAGCCAGGCATGCCGCTTGCAACGCTCGCGGCGCAGGATGAACGCCGACTTTCTGCGTGTGCAGAGCAATTGCGCGCGACCATCGAGATCGAGAGCGCGCCACCACCGCCACGCCGCTCGGTTGTGGTCGAAACGTTCTAAACGAACGCGCGACTCCACAAGGTGTGGAGTCGCGCTTGGGTAAAACGTTCAGCACACGTTGTGCGTTGTTACATCGCTTTTTTGACTGCGTCGGTAAAGTAGCTCTTTGTATTGGCGCCGATGATCGTTTGCTTGTGGTTACCTTGGCGATCGAAAATCAGTGTCGTCGGAATCGCGTTGATTGGTGCAATGATCGAATAGGCTTCGGCAATGCTTTTGGTGTGGAGTTGCGCGCCGGGTACGATGTTGATGTAGGTGATGCCTTTGTCGGTGGCAAATTTGGTCACTTTCGTTTTGGCGTCGGCGCCATCGTCGAGCGAAATGCCAACGACAACGACGTCATTTGCCATTTCGCGCGAAAGTTCGACGATGTCGGGGATTTCTCTGCGACACGGAGGACACCACGTTGCCCAGAAGTTGAGAAACACGACTTTGCCTTTTGCGTAATCCGATAGTCGGACGACTTTCCCGCTGGCATCTTTCCACGTGATGTCAATCAAACGACCTGCCGTTGGCTTTGCGACGGCGACGGCCTCGACGATGTAGTCGGCAGGTCCTGCAGGAGCAGCAGGTGCTACCTGCGATGAAAATGACGATTGCTGTACCGTGGTGGTCGCAATCTGGCCGTGCATTCCGTTGGCAGCACGGTTGCAGGACATAATCCCCACCACCAGCAGGGCGAGTGCACTCGCGAGAGCATTCATATGGCTCCTTCGACAAAATATGTGGCTAAAACATCTTTCGGGACGTTTGCGACGACCGAGCAGTACACCGATTGTACACGCCAGAACATCCACGTCGCGTGTGCGACGTTTTCTGCGTACCATTCGCCCGTCTCCGCGTGGTGCATCACCGAACGCGGTAGCGCTAAAATACCACGCTTGAAAAGTTCCTCCGGCGCCTGGTACATGTAGATGAGCGTGTCCCCTCGGCGATAGACCAAGTGTGCGAGCTTGGTTCCGTTGTGTTCGGAAACAACGCCGCCGACGAGCTGTGCCCGTAGTGGGACGTTGACAAGGTTGTACGTAACACCTTGCGAGCGGAAGAACGCGACAAGCTCATCGAAGTTCTGTGATGCTTTCGCGACGCTGAGCTTCCCACTCATGATCAGCTGAAAGTTTTGGAGTGATTCCTCGCGGAAGTCGGTTGCCTTCGATCGCCACGGGGCGATGATGACTATCAGGATTGCAGCAGCTGCGGCGGCGACCCACCACCAGCGCCTGGTGAGGTTCCCGATGACGTTCGCAGGCTGGCTGGTCTGCTGTCGGATACGCTCGAGCAGGGAAGCAGGTACTGCCTGTGGTTGCTGTGCAGCTGCGCGTTGGAGCCGCGCACGTGTTGCCCGGAGCAGTGCTACGTAGAGTTCCACCCGTGGTTCAGCTTGCCGAAGCTGCTGGTAGCGTTCCAACTCTTGGTTGGAGGCGCGGCCATCGGCGATGGCGATGAGGAAATCGTTCTCGTGCATCTTCATTGGTCTGCTCCCTCTGATGGTGGCGTAATTCCGAAACGCTCACTTGCAGTAGTGGTGTCGTATCCGCGGCTGCGGGCATAGTCGAGGAGCTTCCGGGCCAATGCTGCGCGTGCTCGGTGGAAGCGCGATCGCACAGTACCGATAGGACAACCGAGCAGTTCTGCTGCTTCTTCGTAGCTCATTTCTTCGATGTCACAGAGAATAACAACGGTTCGGAACTCATCGGGCAGCGATTGCAGCGCCTCGAGGACTTGGTCATCGAGCAACTGGTCGAATTGGCTGGTGAAGGGATCGCTTTGGGGGACTTCGTCAGGACGAAGTGTTTCGTAGAATTCCTCGATCTCCTCGTAGGAGATGGTCTGGCCACTACGCTGCTCGCTACGGTATTTGTTGATGAACGTGTTCTTGCAAATCGTCATCAGCCAGGCTTTCGCGTTGGTGCCAGGGGTGAAGCTCTCGAGGAAACGAAATGCCTTCAGGTACGTATCCTGCACCAAATCGTCAGCATCATCAGGATTACGGCAGAGCCGCAGTGCAAGCGTCCGCACGGCAGCCAAGTGCGGCACCATTTCCTGTTCGAACAGTCGGCGTCGGTCTGCATCGGTCATTGCACCAGCAGTGGTCGGTGGAGTTGTCGTGGGCAAATATACCCGCTTCTGCGGTAACGCGAGCACCTGATTGGTTTGCATAGCAGCTGCTTCGAGCAGTAGTCAATCCACGATACGAACGGATGCATCGGCAGGAAAAGTTCCACTGTGTGCCATTTTTGCTGCAGCCTTACCATCTCGAGCAGCGTAGCCAATGGCAATCAAGGAACCTGTGCCTCTTTCTGTCGAGCAACTGCGGTGGCGGTGCGACGAACGCATCTTCGATTTTCGGACGACCAAGGAGCTTGTCCCACTACGAGGGATTGTCGGCCAGCAGCGTGCGATCGAAGCTATTGAGCTTGGTGCTGCAATCGAATCGCGGGGCTACAACATCTTCGTCATGAGTTTGCTGGGCACAGGGCGATTGACGACCGTCAAACACGTGTTGGAGCCGATTGCACAGCGACGGCAATCGTTCTACGACTTTGCCTATGTGCACAACTTCACCAATCCGATGATGCCGCGCCTGTTGCGATTTCGAGCAGGGAGGGCACGGCAGTTTGCGCGTGCGCTCGAAGAGACGATCGGCTTCCTGCGCACACGCATTGCAGAACTTTTTCGGGAGGAAGCCTTTCAGAAAAGCCGTTCGGCGATCATCCAGCGATTCCGCACCAAAGAGGCTGCACTCCTGGAACAGTTCAACGCGCAGATTGCGCCGCAAGGATTTACCCTCGGACAGGTAACCGATCCGGATGGCTCTACTCGCTTCGAGCTGTTTGCGATCATCCGGGGCAAGCCGTATTCCCTCGACCAAATCGCGGCGCTCGTCGGAGAGGGAAAACTCAGCGAACGCCGCGCGCAGCGCATCGTCGGCACTTATCTCAAGCTCCGCGAAGAGCTCATCTCAATGACGTATCGCGGACAAGAAATGCAGCGCGCCTTCCAGCAGGCTTTGCTCGATCACACACGCAAAGCCGCAGGTATCATCGTTGCTGCCGCATTCGACGAACTCCGCGCTCGCTTTGCAGAAGAGGAGGCAGTGGCCGAATATCTCGACGACTGCCAACGCGACCTTATCGAGAACATTGAGCTTTTCTCGCCTCAATTCAGCGGTACTCCTGAGGCAGAATTGCCCGACGGCCGCTCCCTTGCGGATAAGCTCAAGGAGTACACCGTCAACATCATCGTGGACAACGCCGAAACGCGCTCTGCGCCAATCATCATCGAGACGTTCCCGACGTACACCAATCTCTTCGGAACGATCGAGCGTCACTACGATCGCCAGGGCATTGTTCGAAGTGACTTTACGATGATCAAAGCAGGAGCAGTTCTGCGCGCCGACGGCGGGTACCTCATCGTCAATGCCAGCGATGTACTGAGCGACCCCCAAGTGTGGCAAACATTGCGGCGGATTTTGCTCTATGGCAAGCTCGAGATCCAACCCCCTGAACCGAGTAGTACCGCGCTCAAGCCAGAGCTTGTTGATGTCAACGTCAAGGTCGTTATGCTCGGGGATTACCAGACCTACCTGGCACTTGCTGCACTGGAGGAAGACTTCACCAAAATGTTCAAGATTGCCGCGGAGTTCGATTACGAAACCGACCGCAGTGAGAAAATGCTGCAGAACTTCGCTCGCTTTGTCGCTCGGTTGTGCGAGGAAGAAAACGTCCTCCACGCACGCCCATCCGGTGTGGCAGCCCTCATCGAGTGGGCAGTCGAACGTGCCGAAGACAAAAACAAGATCACGATCAACTTCAGCGATGTCTCCGATGTCATTCGCGAAGCATCGTTTGTTGCACAGCAGCATCGGAAGCGCTTTTTTGATCGCGAGTGCGTCGAAGAGGCGCTTCGTCTGCGGCGCCGTCGAACGGAGCTCCAAGACGTCAAGATCAAAAGCCAAATCCTCCAAGGCGTCTTGATGATAGACGTTCGCGGTGCACGCATCGGGCAAATCAACGGGCTGACGGTCTATTCCACTGGGTTGATTTCGTTCGGCAAACCTGCACGGATTACTGCATCCACCGGCGCGGGGAATGCTGGCATCATTGACATCGAGCACGAAGCCTCGCTTGGTGGCAATATCTACCGCAAGGGTGTGCTCACGATCCCTGGGTTGCTCCGCGAGTATTTCGGTCAGCGGCGTCCGCTCGCACTTTCGGCGAGCATTAGCTTCGAGCAGAACTACGGAGGGATTGATGGCGACAGTGCGAGCCTTGCC
>BEHW01000038.1 GCA_002898675.1 bacterium HR20 | reverse complement strand
GGCGCTCATCGCCGAACTTGGTGGCGATGTGTTCGAGCTCTTCGCTGATGACTTGGAGTTGCAACTCTTTGCTTGCTAAAATTGCGCGGAGGCGTTCGATGGTCTTGAGCAATTCGCGGTACTCCTGCTGAATTTTTTCGCGTTCGAGCCCAGTCAGCCGCTGCAGACGCATGTCGAGAATCGCCTTTGCCTGGATTTCGCTCAACCCGAACCGCTCTTGCAACCGGACCGAGGCAATGTCCGGTGTCTCTGACTGTTTGATCGTCTCGATGACGGCGTCAATGTTATCGAGTGCGATGATGAATCCTTCGAGGATGTGTGCACGGCGCTCTGCCTGCTCGAGCCCGTACTGCGTGCGGCGGACGACGACCTCGATGCGGAACTCCAGGAACAGTTCCAGTAGCTGGCGCAGCGTCAACAAGCGTGGCCGCCCACCGACAAGTGCAATCATGTTCGCCGCGAATGTTGTCTGTAGCTGCGTCTTTTTGTAGAGGTTGTTGAGAATCACACGGGGAATTGCATCGCGGCGCAGCTCAAGCACCACACGGATTCCATCGCGGTCGGATTCATCCCGAATATCGGTGATGCCGTCAATGCTTTTGTTCCGCACTAGATCGGCGATTTTCTCAATCAAGCTTGATTTGGTAACGCCATAGGGAATTTCGGTAATGACGATCGCTTCTTTGCCCGACTTTGCGACTTCGATCGCAGCACGAGCGCGGACATGGATCGAACCGCGCCCGGTCAAGTATGCTTCGCGAACACCTTCGTAGCCGTAGATGATCCCGCCAGTAGGAAAGTCTGGTGCCTTGACGTACTCGAGCAATTCCTCATCGCTGATGGAAGGATTCGCAATGAGCGCATGAAGGGCAGCGATAATCTCCCGCAAGTTGTGCGGCGGGATTTTCGTGCTCATCCCAACAGCGATGCCTTCCGCACCATTGACAAGCAGCAAGGGGACAGCTGTCGGAAGAACTTTCGGTTCTTGGAGGGATTCGTCGAAGTTTGGGCGGAAATCAACCGTGTTCTTGTCAATATCGCGGAGAACTTCCATCGCGATTGGTGCAAGGCGGGCTTCGGTGTACCGCATCGCTGCGGGTGCGTCGTTGTCAATCGAGCCGAAGTTGCCCTGCCCATCAACCAGGGGATAGCGCATGGTCCACTCTTGTGCCATGCGGACCATTGCGTCATAGACTGAGGCATCCCCGTGCGGGTGATACTTCCCGAGCACTTCCCCGACCAAGCGCGCAGACTTCCGGTACGGACGATTCGGCAGCAACCCCAATTCGTTCATCGCGTAGAGGATGCGGCGCTGGACGGGCTTGAGCCCATCCCGCACATCTGGAAGCGCACGCGAAACGATGACTGACATTGCGTAGTCGAGATACGCCGAGCGCATCTCATCTTCAAAGAGCACGGGCACAATGTGCCCCGAGCGGGTAATGTCCATAGAAGCTTCTGGAGGTACTCACAAGCAACGGTGGCAGTGCAAAAATACCGAATTCTTCCAGCTGGCCCCGTAACTTGCCAGGCAGAACGCACGTATTCGTACAGCGACGATTGAATCAGTCTCGTTTTGCCGATGAGGAAGCTTCGTCGTTCGCTCGGTGTTGCACTGGTGCTCGTTGGGCTTTCGCTCACAGGTCAGCTCAGTGTTGCATTGCTGCCGATGCACCATCCAGTGCGTATTGCAGTGCAGCTTGTTGCAACGGTGATGATGATGGCTGCCGCGCTGGCGATTTATGCAGCTTGGCGTTCGAACAAGTAATTCGTAGTGCAGCAGCACATCTTTGCAGGAAGTAGATTTCCTCCACCGAAGCCCAAATGTCATCGCGTCGCTGGGCAACAGTAGCCTATGAGATGATGTTGCTCGTTGCCGGCATTGCGTCTGCAACTGTTGGGTTGCGGGGGTTTTTGCTGCCTGTTGGATTCATTGATGGGGGCATCACCGGAGTCTCACTGCTCCTTACGACACAAACTGGTATTGGACTTTCGTTTTGGCTCGTTGTGCTCAATGCTCCCTTCATCGCACTTGCGTACCGCAGCATCAGTAAGCAGTTCGCGTTCCGCGCTGCCGCTGCGATTGTACTCCTTGCGGTTGCAGTGGCAGTAACTCCACTCGATGGAATCACCGGAGATAAGTTTCTCGATGCAATCTTCGGCGGAATCTTTCTCGGGCTTGGTATCGGCTTAGCGATTCGAGGGGGTGCCGTCCTCGACGGCACTGAAATTTTCGCAATCGCGGTGAGCAGGAAGACCATCCTGAGCATCGGCGATGTCATTTTGATTTTCAACGTCGTGCTCTTCTCGATTGCTGCGTTCGTTCTCTCGATTGAAGTTGCCCTCTACGCAATCATCACCTATGCTGTAGCATCGAAGGCAGTGGATTTCGTCGTTGACGGCATCGAGGAGTACATCGCCGTCACCATTGTCTCCGACAGAAGCGATGCGATCCGCCGCGCGATCATCGAACAGCTCGGCAGCGGCTGCACCGTTCTGGAAGGCAAACGCGGCTTTTCGCTCGAGCATGGGCAGCTGCAGAAAACAGAAGTGCTCTACAGCATCATCACTCGGCTCGAGGTAAGCCGGTTTCTCGATACTGTCCGCAGCATTGATCCGGGCGCATTCATCGTGATGACCACTGCCAAAGACTTGCGCGGGGGATGGATCAAAAAGCGCCGACCGCTCCACTGACCACCTGCGAGGCTTTCCTATCTTCGTGGCACGACTCCACCACGTGCAATTGGTATGGCTCTCGGCTTTGCGACGAAGGCGATCCACATCGGCCAGCAACCGGACACTGCAACCGGAAGCGTCACTGTCCCGCTCTACCAGACTTCGACGTTTGCTCAAGAAGGCATCGGCCAGCACCATGGTTTCGAGTACGCGCGGACGAACAACCCGACCCGCGCTGCCTGGGAGAAGAACATTGCCGCGCTGGAAGATGGCACCGATGCCATCGCCTTTGCCAGTGGCATGGCAGCCATTGATGCTGTTGCACGGCTGTTCAACAGCGGCGACCATATCCTCCTGGCCGAGGACATGTACGGCGGAACCTTCCGCCTCTTCGATACTGTGTTTCGGCGGCATGGCATCCACTTCGACACGGTGGATATGCGCTCACTCGATGCTGTCCGGGCGTCTCTTCGTCCAACAACTCGGTTGCTGTTTACCGAAACGCCGACCAATCCGCTGATGACCATCAGCGACATTGCAGCACTGGCTGAGATTGCTCATTCCGTCGGTGCGCTGCTGGCAGTAGATAATACGTTCGCATCGCCCTACTTCCAGCGTCCACTGTCGCTTGGCGCAGACATCGTCATCCATTCGGCAACGAAGTACCTAGGCGGACATTCCGACTTGGTCCATGGCGTCGTCGTCGTCCGTTCCGCCGAGCTTGCAGAGCGTCTGCACTTCCTCCAGAATGCCGCCGGTGCGGTTCCTGGTCCCTTCGACTGCTGGCTCCTGTTGCGATCGGTCAAAACGCTCGCAGTGAGAATGGAACAGCACCAAAAGAATGCTCTTGCGATTGCCGAACTCTGCCAGGAGCATCCAGCAGTCGCGAAGGTCTATTACCCAGGACTGCCTTCCCATCCGCAGCACGAGCTTGCCCGACGCCAGATGAGCGGCTTTTCCGGAATGGTCTCTATCGAACTTGGCTCCCGCCAGAAGGCTGAACAGTTCATGGCAGCGCTCGAAATCATCACCCTCGCTGAGTCGCTCGGTGGCGTCGAATCGCTCGTCTGCCACCCCGCAACGATGACGCACGCAAGCATCCCGCCCTCTGTGCGCGAGGCCCGCGGCATCACCGAGGGTCTTGTGCGACTGAGCATTGGCATCGAAGATACCAGCGACCTTCTCGAAGATGTTCGCCGTGCCCTCGACCGCTGCATCTGAACATCCACCACGCATCCTCGCAATCGAGACGAGCGGATCTGTCTGTGCAGTTGCGCTGGTAAGGGGCACATATCTCCTCGGTGAGTACACGCTCGACGAGCCTGGCATCCACGACCGAATGCTTGCAGTCCTGGCCGAGCGATTGCTCAGCGACGCCGGCAGCCCTCCACTCGACGCTGTTGCTGTCTCTGCTGGACCTGGCTCATTTACCGGTCTGCGCATTGGCGTTGCTTTTGCAAAAGGTCTCTGTTTCGCCCGTAGGGTGCCATTGCTCGCGGTACCGACACTCGAGGCGTGTGCAGCAGCAGCGGTCCCGATTGCGCGACAAATTCACGATTGCGACATCGCAGCGATCGCAGCCGCACACGATGAGCTTTTCTTTGTCCAGCATTACTCTGCCGACGGCCAACCGCTCACCGCTGTCGAAGTAGTACCTACAACAGCCATCGAGCTCCGCATTTCCAAAACAACGATCCTTTGCGGGCCAGGAGCTGCCACGTTCCGCCAGGGCATCCACATCCCGGGACTGGAACGTCTGGCTGCTCGATTTGTCGCACGCCGTGCTGCAGAGCTGTACGTTGCCGGAGTCCGGCACGATCCTGCAACGGTAACCCCGCTCTACGTCGAGGAATTTGCTCCACGCCAATCGGTGAAGGAGAAAGCCTATCTTCGCAGCTCGAAACCTGACGAGCAATCCCATTGAGCAACTTCCAACCAAGCTTCCAATGATCGAACGGTACACGCGCCCGGCGATGGGTGCGATTTGGAGCGATGAGAACAAATTCAGCATCTGGCTCGAAATTGAACTCCTCGCAGTCGAAGCGCACGTCGAGCTTGGCATTGTCCCTCGCCAAGACTACGAAGAGCTGCGTGCAAAAGCACGCTTTTCCGTCGAGCGAATTGCCGAACTCGAGCGCCAAACAAAGCACGATGTCATCGCGTTTTTGACCAACGTCACCGAAAACGTCGGCTCCCCCGCCGCACGTTGGTTGCACTTAGGCATGACCAGCAGCGATGTGCTCGACACATGCCTTGCCGTTCAGCTCAAGCAAGCAGGTGAGCTTCTGCTCAGCGACTTAGAGCAGCTTGCTGCTGCGCTGGAACACCGAGCACGCGAACATCGCTCGACACTCTGCGTCGGACGTACCCACGGCGTCCACGCTGAGCCGATGGTCTTCGGACTGAAGTTTCTGCTCTACCGCCAGGAATGCCTCCGAAATATCGAACGGCTCCGCCGCGCTATCGAGACGATTGCCGTTGGCAAACTCAGCGGCGCAATTGGAACGTTCGAGCATCTCGATCCCCGCGTCGAAGAGTACGTTTGCGCCAAGCTCGGACTCAAGTCCGATCCCATCACCACGCAAGTCATCCAGCGCGATCGGCATGCGGAATTCCTCTGCACGCTGGCAATCATCGCCAGTTCTGTAGAGAAAATCGCGCTCGAAATCCGTCACCTCCAGCGGACGGAAGTCCGCGAAGCCGAAGAGTACTTCAGCGCTGGGCAGAAAGGCTCTTCCGCAATGCCCCATAAGCGCAATCCTATCACGAGCGAGCGCATCTGCGGGCTGGCACGCCTTCTTCGCTCGAACGCACAGGCGGCACTGGAGAACAACGCGCTCTGGCACGAGCGCGATATCTCCCACAGCAGCGTCGAGCGCGTTATCTGCCCCGACTCCACCATCGCGCTCGACTACATGCTCGCACTCGCAACAGAGTTGGTCGAGCAATTAGTCGTCTATCCCGATCGAATGCGCGAAACGATAGAACGCTCGCACGGGGTGATCTATTCGCAAACCGTCCTCTTGGAATTGGTCCGCCGTGGCGTATCCCGCCAAGATGCCTACGCTGCCGTCCAACGAGCAGCAATGAAGTCATGGGACGAAGGGCTGCATCTCCGCCAGACCCTCTGGGAAGAGCCGCTCATTCGTCAATACCTCCAGCCAGAGGACCTCGACGCAATCTTTCGCGGCGAGCGATCGTTGTCGAACATTTCCTACCTCTACAAGCGATGTGGTCTCGACTAAGTTGTCTGCTTACCGCTGCATGCGCATTGGCTATTGCCAGCGATGGCGATCTTCCGACGGTCACGCGAAAGTGGCGTCTCCCCGGCGAAATCAATGCGCACCAGCCCGTCGTTGCGCCGGTGCTTTCTCCTGATGGGAGCATCCTTTACTTTTCCCGGAAGTACTTCCCTGGCAATGTCGGCGGTTCGAGTGATCCCGATGACATTTGGTTTGCTCGCCGCACGAGCGATTCAACGTGGGGCCCGCCGGAACGGCTCGATGCGCTCAACACGCCGCAGAGCGACGTCCTCTTCGGTTTCGCCGCTGATGGGAAGACTGCGCTCGTCCAGCGCGGCAGCGGAAACGGCGAGACGGAGCATTTCGTGCTGGCACGGCAAGTCGGCCAGACCTGGACATTCGAACCCATCACCATCGAAGGCTACACGAACCGCTCCAGCTACTACTACGCCTTCATGACCCCCGATATGCGGACGCTGATCCTCTCGCTCCAAGGGCCTGATTCCTTCGGTGGGCTGGACCTCTACGTTTCGCACCGTATTGGGGAATCACTCACCTGGACAACACCGCGGAACCTCGGCTCGACCGTCAATACGCCAGGCATGGAAAGCTCGCCGTTCCTTGCACGCGACGGACGAACGCTCTACTACGCCACGACTGGCTATGGCTCCAACGGCAAGTACGACATCGTCATGACCCGACGGCTCGACGATTCATGGGAGCAGTGGTCGCAGCCGATCGTTCTGCCCGAACCAATCAACACGCCAGAGATGGACCTTTGCTGGTGGCTGTTTCCTACTGGCGATACCGCTGTGTACATTTCGAGCGACGATGGTGCGGCTCGGATGGGCATTTACCTGGCCACGCTCGAAAAAAAGTACCAGCCACTGCCACTGTCTTCATGGACCGTCCGCTTTGCCTTCAATAGCAGCGCGCTCCCACCGCTTGCAGTGCCTGATAGCATCGTGCAGATTCTGCGGCACGCTCGGCGCATCACGATCGCAGGCCATACCGACTCCATCGGGAGCGATGAGTACAACAAGCAGCTTTCCCTCGCACGCGCGCAGTCGGTGCGCGACTACCTCCGCCGCCGTGGCATTGATGCAAGCCGCATGAAAACGGAGGGCTATGGGAAAACTCGTCCTATGGCACCGAACGAGAGCGACGAAGGTCGTGCGCTCAACCGCCGTGTCGAGATCGAGTGG
Source organism: bacterium HR20 (assembly GCA_002898675.1). GTDB lineage: Bacteria > Bacteroidota > Ignavibacteria > Kapaibacteriales > NICIL-2 > NICIL-2. The sequence goes on along the minus strand of BEHW01000038.1, from coordinate 10,943 downwards.
GAGCAGTAGCAGGATGCATCGCGCCCCATGGGCTGCTTGCACTCTCGCTGCTCATGATCGGCTGGGTTAGTTCCGCAGGAGCATCCATCCCCATTGCAGTCCACGCCATGCGAAGATGCTCGCGGAATAGCTCATCGAACACACTACGGAATGCCGCGCGGTGCTCAGGACCAAACCACCAGAACCAATCGCTTCCTTCCGCAGCGAGGATGTGACGGTATGCATCACCCCGCTGGAAATCTGTCAAGCTATGCTTCTGCTCCTCGAATGCATGCCGAGCCTGGCGCAGAAGTGACCATGCGGAACGATCTTCTTCATCGCCGATCCAGATGCGGAAGCTCCCGCCAATCCACGAGCCAGGGGCGATATGTCGGAGCACAGGCGTATCAGCTGAGTCCAAGGCACGACGGGCACACTCGCCGAGCAGGACTGTTTCGAAACGTTCATCGCTGGTAAGTGCGCCGTAGAGTGCACGGAGAAAGGGTGCACCATTGCTCTCGTAGTATTCCCAGCAGTTTTCGCCATCGAGAATAACCGTCACGACTGCGCGATCGAGAAACGCTGCACCTTGCTCGTCGAGAATCCGGGTGCGAATGGCATCAAGACGCTCGAGAAAATCCCGCACTGCAGAGTGCGCATCCCACGAGCTGTAGACAAAACCGATTGCATCGCTGAGCGCGTGGTCACGGAAGAACACCGTAAGCCGCTGCCCACTTGATGATTCCCACACAAAAGGCTGGTAGAGCCAGCTTGTACACGGCAGCTCGATGCTCCGCTCAAGGAGGGCTTGGTCGGATGCTGTCCACTCAGCACCACTTCGAGCAATTGCAGCCAGCGCAGCATCGCTGATGCTGCCTTCACTCGGCCAAATCCCGCGTGGGGAAATTCCCACCTGCTGCTCGATGTACGCACGCGCGCGTCGGAGTTGCTCGAGTGCATCCTCGGGCCAAGCAAACCGAGGCTCGAGCCGCTCAATGTCTGGATCAGAAGTGGCAACAATGTCCGTATCGCACAGCAGTGGCAGGATGGGATGGTAGTACGGCGAGCAGCTGATGTCTGCAAGACCTGCGGCTGCAAGCCCTCGTAGTCGCACCATCAGGCTCGAGAGGAGTTCGCGCTCGATTGCAATCGTGACGGCGCGGTCATCGGCTGTAAAGCTGCTGCCTTTTTCGAGAAGCTTTGCAATGCTCCGTATCTCGCGGGTCGTTGTTCCTAACCACGCAAGTCGCATCCAAACCTGCAAATCGAGCCACTGGTGCTCCGACCACGTCTTCCATTTGCCCGACTGTGCATCTTCCCAGAGTGCGCGGTAGCGATCGAACGGCTCGATCATGCGTGGTGCATGACCGATAAATCCCCACCCGATCACATGCTCCGGCTGGGCTGCGCAATGGTGTTCAGGCAGTGATGCTACGACTGCGTGCTCGTCGGAAAGCTGCCCTGCGGCATATTCCTCCAGCTGCTCAACAAGGATCGGTGAAACGTTGTAGGTCACGCGCAGCGAAGGAAATTCGCGATGGATCGCAGGCAGCTCAGCGTAGTCTTTCGTCGCATGAAGCCGAACCCACGGCAAGAGCGCGATCTTCCCGCGTCGGTAGTCCGGCTGATGGAAATGCCAGAGAAACGCAACACGCAATCGCTGCATCACCTATCGCAGGACGACGAATGCTGCAATATGAAGCCGGTGCGCTCGATCGCGCGCAACGGCATAGTACGTTCCTGCGGCAAGGTCCTGCGTGGAAAGCGCGTGCACCCCTGTCCCTCCCACATGCCAGATACAGCTGCCACGCGCATCGTAGAGCATCACTGGACCTGCAATCTCGCTGGAGATGGAAAGCATCACCGTTTCCGATGCTGGATTAGGAAACACCTGCAGTGGCAGAATCGCACCCTCGGAACGCACTTCGGTAACAGTCGGGGCTTGAGCAAGCTGTACAAGCGACCGCACTCTTGGTCCGATGTTGACCGCGATAGTTCCAAACGTGTTGAGTGAATCGAGAACTACCGTCTGCTCGCGTGCTGTGATCGTGACGATGCGATGGACGGTATCGGCACCAATGAAGCTCAGTTCGAGCGGAAGTGTCGTGTAGATACCCAGCGAGTCGGGCTGCGTTTGACGAATGTGGAGTGTGGCAATCCTTCCGAACGCTGATGGCTCGCTCAGCGCGTCGATAGCAAGCACAGGCCAGCCTTTACCGCGTATCCACTCGCTGAAAAACCTCGTCACGAAGTCATGCTGTCCCGTTAGCTGGCTAAGCAACTGCTCCAAAGTATCGAGCGCAATGTTGCCATAGCGGTAGCGCTCGAGCACCATGCGACACCATGCGAAAAACAGGCTATCGCCGATCGCTGCACGGAGCATACCGAGCACTGCGGCGCCCTTTTCGTAGATGACGTGTGGATAGTTCGACGATGGCGGCGTGCGGTCGAAATCGTACATCGTCAGAATGCCTTCGAAGAGCGGATTGCCTGGCTTTGCATACTGGTTGAGGTAGGCATTGATCTTTCGCTGCTGCTCTTGGAGATACGCGCTTGTTCCGCCAAGCTCTTCGCGCCAGAGCGATTCAGCGAACGTTGCAAAGCTCTCGTTGAACCATGCATCGCGGAAGTCGAGCGGCGTGACGCAATCGCCGAACCATTGGTGCGCTAATTCATGCGCTGCCACGAGATTGACCGTATCACCGCTGCGAGCCAGCGAGGCTGGGTACGAGATCATCGTCTGGTGCTCCATCGCACCTTTCTGCGTCATCACGTAGCCAACCTTTTCAAACGGATAAGCTCCGAAGCGACGCTCGAACGCCGTCACCATCTGTGGGAGCAACCGAAAGCTTCGCCGAGTCGCTGTCGAATCCACACGCCGCGCGTAGAGCACAATCGGATACGGAAGCGACGCTTCATCGCGCAGGATAGCAACTGTGCTCTCCGGTATCGCGGCGAACGTCAGCAGATACGTTGCTGCAGGGTAGTCCGAACGAAATCGGAAAAGACGCCACTGTGCAGAATCGCGCACGGGGAATTCCTGCCCACCACTGGCAACGATGTACGAGCGCGGTACGCGGAATGTCAAGTCAAATCGCGCTTTGTCGGATGGATGGTCATAGCACGGCAGCCAGTGCTGCGTTGCAGAAACGTAATTGTTGTAGAACCCCACCCCCAGCGCATAGACAATGGCACCCTCGCGTTGGACTCCACCCCAGGATACACCACCGACGCTCGGTTCTCCGGTCATTGTGCCACGGAAGGTGATGCGCAGCGCAACAGTATCGCCTTCGTGGTGAGAAGGGAGCGCAGGGACTGCATAGTGAAACGTTGCATCCGTTGGCGTCCCGCGAGTCTGCCACGACACCGGAAGAGCGCGGTCGTCTTGGAGGTATTCGCAGCGGAGCACTTCGAGACCGCGGAGATGAAAGCGGAGCGTGTCGGGGGCGCCGCGCCAGCGAGCAACGATTGTACATGCACTTTCGCCCAGCACAGGCGCCGGAAGTGAGTCCAGCGCAAGGAATGCGCGATACTCGAGAACATCGAAGGGCTGCTCGATAAAGCGAGTCGGCCAGGAAATTTCCTGCGCCCAGTTGCTGCACCAACCGAGCAGGAGAAGCCCCCACACCAGACGCATCATCGCAATCGCAGAAGCAATTCTACACGTTTGACTGCAGCCGCAAAATACTGCTGCCAACACCGCCAGCTGCAGAGCACATCAACACCGATGAGCACTGCCCCAACAGACGCCGCCGCAAGCAATCCATTTCGAAGCGCGAGCACAACAAAGAACGTCAACACCGCCACCCCGACAAGATGAGCAGCACGGTAGTCGCTCGGCAATGGTGCGCGAACAAACAGAAGTGACACGTAGCTTACCGCGAACCACCCGAAGAAGTTGACGAGCGGAACTCCATAGTATGGTCCGCTTTCTTGCCAAACCCACAACTTCATCGGACCGATCGCGACGGGATCAATGAGCAAATCGAATGCTACCATCAACAACGCTGCAAGTAGCCGTGCAGTCCAAAGAGAGCGTGTCAGTCCCGATGCACGCTGCCAAGCGTATGAAAGGAGCACAAACCACGCCGCTACCATCGCTAGTGGAACTCCACCTACACTGGCGCCCAACGTAGGTGTGTAGTGATAGGCGCCATAGGGAACGCCGTAGCGTACCCCGATGATCTCACTTGCAAAGCCGATCAATGCAGCACCCAGTAGTTGCACCAGCACTCGATGCGGGAAAAGCGCGATGACCGCTGCTGCCACCCAGAGAAAGAGCATTTCTCCATAACGGCGCAAAAACATGATGTCGCTTGTTTGGGACGAGGTCAATGCACCGCCGACAAGCAGAAGGATGAATAGTCCAGCAATGCCTCTACGAATGTGCTTCATAGCGCTGCATCAGGTTGAAGACAAGTTTTGCGGAAATCAGCACCATCGGCGTTCCGCCTCCGGGATGTGTACTGCCACCGACGTAGTAAAGCCCGCCGATGCGCCGATCCCGGAGGGGCGGCCGAACAAACGCTGTGCGATATGAATGCGATGCCAGGCCATAGATCGAGCCTCCGGGCATTGCGTAGCGCTGTTCGAAATCTTCCGGTGTCAGCGCCAGACGGACAGCTATGTGGCTTTCGGGAATTTCGATCCCGCAACGGGAGAGCGTTCTACAAATTCGCTCCCACAGCATCGGCTCAAGATGACGCCATTTCGCACCATCAATAGCAGGAGCATTTGCCATGATGAACAGCGTCTCCCCGCCCGGTGGCGCTGTCGAAGGGTCGGTCTTACTTGTGACATTCAGGTACACCGTCGGATCTGTCGGAAACTTGCGCTCGTCGAACAGCTCAGCAAACTCTTTCCGATAGTCCTGCGAAAAAGCAATCGTATGGTGGAAGACATCCTCTGGGAGCCTGGACTTCAATCCAACCAGAAACACCACTCCGGACATTGATCGCTCGATACGTTTCAACGCGGGTTGACTCGAACCCAACAGTTGATGAGCAACTGTTGCGTCACCGTTGAATGCAACAACATCAGCTTCGAGAACATCGCCACACTCAAGCTCAACGCCGCAGACTCTTCCATTGCGGTGGAGAATTCGCCGGACGTGTGTGCCGGTACTGATGACTGCCCCTTTGGCTCCAAGTGCATCAACAATCAGCTCAACGATCCGGTAGAGTCCGCCCTCGGGATACCAGCCACCAAGTGCGAACTCCAAGTACGGGATCACAAGCAACGTCGCAGGGCAGCGGTACGGCGACGATCCGACGTAGGTCGGATAGCGCAAAAAAATCCGCTTGAGGTACTGGCTGGAAAGATTCCGCTCGACAGTGTTTGCGTAGTTCCCCCACGCATTACGAATCGGCATCCAGCGGAGTGCTGAGAGCATTTGGATCGCTTCCGATACAGACGGCAGCTCTCGTGGCGTTGTCCGAAAAAACGTTCGGCGTGAAAGCTCCATCAACTTCGCGCCAGTGGAAATCAATCGCCAAAACCCTCGGCCTTTGTCCGATTCGAACTTCTCAAGCGTTTGTGCAAGGTCTGCCAACGACGATGGATATGCAATTGAGCAACCATCACTGAAGCGATAGAGTGTCAACGGCAGAAGCCGGTGGAACCGAAGCTCGGAGCGGTCCACGTGGCATTCATCGAAAAGCCCAGTGAAAATCTCAGGAAGTGTGATGAGTGAAGGTCCTGTATCGAAGGCATACCCATCCTGCACCAGGCGATTCATCTTGCCACCCGGAGTGCGATAGCGCTCGACGACGTGGACGCTCCACCCCGCACTTGCGGCACGGAGCGCAAGCGCTAATCCTCCAAGCCCTGCTCCAACAACGATGAGCTTTTTCATCGCGCACCTTTCTCAACCGTGGAACTGCGATAGAGGCGCCCTTTCCATTCGACGCCGCGCCGACTATGCCAACGGAGAAACGAGCTAATGCCAAGTGCGATGAGAAAGAGCTCAGCAATCGGATGCATGACGCTCGGCCAGACAGGCTGGCGAAAGCGCAAGGCTAACGCTCCGCGCGCCACCAAGACGCTCGATGCAGCAACAGCAAACGGCAGAGTCGGAGACACAAGCAAGCCGATAAATGGCACCGTGAACACTGCTACGTGGATTGCCATCACAAAGACAAACAACCATTTGCGCCGGAAACCGGGATAGAAATTTTTCTCGAAACCACGCCAAATCTCCCTTACCCCTGAGTACATCCGAACGGTGCATATCTGCTGTCCATCGCAGCAGAGCGCGCGCTGACCGCTTGCGCGCCAGTGGCGGGCAAGCGCTGTATCCTCGAAAAGTTCGTTGCGCACCGTCGAGTGCCCGCCGATCGCCCAGTACGTATCACGGTGGCAAAGCAAACATGCTCCATGTGCGAGTGCATAGCGTGGAGCATTCGAAACAAGCTGAAGCGGCGAGGGAAAGAGCGTAAACACGTAAAAGTTCAGCATTGGCATGAGCAGTGTTTCAGCCAACGATTTCATCGCGATCGCGGGCCATGCCGAAAGCAATGTGCAGGAATGATGCGCTGCTGTTGCGAGAAGACGCTCGACTGCTCCGGAACGCAAACGAACATCGGCGTCAATGAAGAGAAGCCACGTACCTGTTGCATTCTCCGCCAATCGGTAGCAAGCATGGGGCTTCCCATGCCAGCCTGCCGGAAGTGTATCACCACGAATGAGCCGTATGCGACGATCAATTTTCTCCCACGCCTCGACAATTCCAGCAGTTGCATCGCTCGATTGGTCGTCGTAAACCAAAATCTCCTTGACGAGCGCACTCTGTGCACTGGCATACGCCAAGCAGAGATTGATTCTCTGCTCTTCATTTCGCGCCGGAATCAAGATGCTGACAGATGCGTCGTTGTCTCCGTCGCCCGATCGCGACGGGCGCAGAAACACAAGCGCGTTGACTACAGCAAGCACCGCGAGTGCGACTGCTCCTAGAGCGATGATCGGCGCAATCATCGTACATCCCGAATGATTGCTGCAACCGCTTGCGGGGCCTCATCAAGCAGGAGGTGGCCAGCACCTTCAATCCGATGTACCCTCAAGCGAGGAAGCGTTGCCTTCCACTGCTCCACTGACCGGCGAACGGCTCGAAAAGTCCGTGCACCGTACACGAACTCTACAGGCATCGGCAAGGACGCGTAACGTTGCGGCCCTTCCAGCGTTGCAAGTGCACCAAGGTAGCTGAGCGTTACCTCGGGGTTTTTATCTGCGAACGATTCCATCAGATTCGATTGCCGAGTCCGCCGGAACCAGAGCAGTGCATTGAGTGCAGTACGCCCGAGAGCAGAGTGGAACGTAAGCCGGTATCCGATCGGACCTACCATCGGTATTGTGAAGAAGCGGAAGTACAGCGGCATGTACGCGAACAAATCGAGCGCAACAATTCGCCGGATGCGTTCGGGAATCCGGAGTGCAACTTCCATTCCAAGAGCCGCTCCACTGCAGGACCCAATGAGTTCGACTGGTGCTGGATATTGCATGATGACCGAGACAATTGCTGCCACAACACCGTCGAGCGAAAATGGTTCGATCGGCTTCGACTGGCCGTAGCCTGGCAAGTCCAGCGCAACAATCCTCCACCCTTCGGCAAGATGCCCTTCCAATGGTTTGAACGTCCGGTGATCGCCACCCCAGCCATGCAGTGCGACGAGAACGCGATCACCACTACCGAACTCAACGGCGTGTATCATTCCAGATACGCTCGGCAGTCATGCGACCACTGAGGACAACCATCGGCAGTCCAGTGCCAGGTGTAGTGCTTGCGCCCACGTAGTAAAGCCCAGCAATTTTGGGGTCTCGGTTGCTCGGGCGAAGTGGTCCCATATGCATCAGCGTATGCGAAAGGCCGAATGCTGAGCCATCGTACAGTCCAAATCGCTGCGACCAGTCCTGCGGCGTCCACACATGCTCGACTTCGATCGAGGAGGCAGATAGCGCAACACCATGGTGATGGAGCCGTGCCAGCACTTGCTCTCTTGCCAAAGACACTGCACGATCCCAATCGAAGCTCTCACCAGCCTGCGAGATGGTAGGGGTTGGAACAAGTACAAAGAGCGTGTGCTTTCCTTCGGGGGCTACTGCCGGATCACTCCGTGATGGAAGGCATGTGTAGAATGGCAGATCATCCGGGATGCGCTCCTTGAGCTGCTTATAGGCTTGCCGCACGTTCGATGGCAAGAAAATGCAGTGATGGTGTAACTGAGGAATGTCGGCAGAAATACCCCAGTAGAACGTAATGACGCCTGGGGTCATCGGCCAGGAACGGCTCGATGGATTTCTGCCAAGGAGCTGGTACGTCGTCGGTACATCAACGTTCGAGACAACAACATCAGCCCGCACGAATTCCCCAGTAGCGACCTGCACACCGTGAACGCGAGTGCCTGCCGTGGTGATTGCTGAAACTGGTGCATTATAACGCAGTTCCACGCCGATTTCTCTGGCACGCTGTTCAATTGCACGCACGAGCGAATAGATTCCACCACGAGGGTACCACAGTCCGTAATAAAGCTCACCGAACGGAAGGATCGAAAACGTCCCTGGCAATTCGTATGGCGATCCACCCAGGTACATCGCATACGATCCGAGTGCGGCTCGGATTCTTTCGGAGCGGAAGTACCGCTTGAGTTGGCGGTCGAGCGTAGTGAACAACCCTAGTCGAAAAAGTTCACGCTTGGGCACTGGCGCAATCCATGAAGCAACCGACGATGCATTCCGAGTGACAAGATGATCGAAGACTACTCGAAAGCGATGTGCCGTGTCGTGAATGAACCGAGCAATCTTGACATCGGCTGCCTCCTCGAAGTTGGAAAACTCTTCGGCCAGCGCATCGAATCGCGAACTAAGACTGAGAGTTTTCCCGCTACGCCAATGGAATCTCACCGATGGATCAACAGGCATCAGCGTAACATACTCACCCATCGCTGCACCACTTGCAGCAAAGAGCTGTTCGAACACCCACGGGTAGTTGATCAGCGACGGCCCTGTATCGAACAAGTACCCGCGATCGTCAATGCGGTTTGCACGTCCGCCTGGCTGTGAATTTTTTTCGAGCACCATCACATCGAATCCTCGCATGCGCAGATGGATTGCAGCACTCAGCCCGCCGAGCCCTGCTCCAATGACCACGACTGGATGACTCATGGGCGATACTCTGGAGTGACCAAACTCACCGGCACAATCCAATACTTCGTTGGCGGCAGACAAGCGAACTTGCGCCACCAGGGGACACTCACTCGACGTTGCACATCGCAGTGGCGCTCGAGCATTGCCGTCAGCTCCCCATAAACAGCGATGCATGCCTTGATGGCGGAAACGCACCGTGGATCGAATGCACCAAGTGTTCGCTCGGCTTGGCGATAGTAGTCCCATGCGACGCGAGCATATTCACGGACGATTTGCTGTGTTGCTGGTTGATTGATGCCTCTGAGAAACTCGCGGTAGCTGATTCCGACGTTGCGGAAAAGCTCTTCTGGGACGTAACACCGACTGCGAAGGTCATCTTCGTAGATGTCGCGGAGAAAATTTGTCAGTTGGAGCGCAATACCCAACGACCGTGCACTCGCGAGAGCTTCCTCGATCGAGTGACCTGGCGCTGTACCGTACACATACGCCAAAAAGTAGCCGACCACAATCGCACTGCCATAGACGTAGCGCTCGATCAGCTCATCAAATGTTGCAAACGGTTCTGGGGCAATGTCGAAATTCATTGCATCGAGGAATGCATCGTAGTGCTCTGGAGGAATGCTGTAGCGCCGTGCAACATCGGCAAATCCCGCCGCGAAGGGACTTGAGCCCTGGCGAATACTCTCGACAAGGGAGTCTGCGTGGAGTGCACGATGGTAGTCGTTGCGCCACTGCTGCAAGAGTGCGCGTTTCTGATCAGCCGCCAGTGGAAAGGTGTCAACAATTTCATCAGGATAGCGCACAGCAGCGTAGATCAGCTCGACATCGCGCCGCTTGGCGTAGGGTAAAAAGCGGGTCACGATGAAAAAACTCGTGCTATAGTTCCGAAGCACCCGCCAGGCAGCATCAGAGAGGATGCGCCTGGCATGCTCATCGGTAGAACAGCAGCGCAATGCATTGCGGAGATTGGCTTCGAAGCCCTTCCACTGCTCGAACGTCCAGCTGTGAGTTGGCATCGTCTAGGATCCATTCTGACGCGATGGAACCCAAACTCACAGGGCACGCGCCAAAGTTCCCCTCACCAGCCTGCAACTTCGTCCTCGACGTCCTCGCAGTGGTACATGCGGTTGCGACGACGCGATGGTTCACTGCTCGGTTGCTCTCCGCTCTGCAGTGCTTCGAGTGCACGCTGTTCGAGCAGTGCGCGCAACGCTCGATCCCGCTGGCGAAGTTGCGCGTCGCGCCTGCGATCGAAGTAACACCGACCATCAACGTAGGTCTGCTCTACTCGCGAGAAGTTCGAGAGCGGATTACCGTTCCAGAGCACAAGATCGGCATCCTTGCCGACCTCGATGCTCCCAACGGAGCGATCCACCTTGAGCTGGATAGCAGGGTTGATCGTGCACATCTTGAGCGCGTCCTCTGGCCGCATGTCGCTGTACTTGATGCTCTTGGCTGCCTCTTGATTGAGCCGGCGTGCCATTTCCGCGTCATCGCTGTTGACTGACGTTACAATGCCCTGTTCAGCCATGATCGCGGGATTCTGCGGGATCGCATCGTACACTTCGAACTTGTACGCCCACCAGTCCGCAAAGCTCGATGCTGTTGCGCCGTGCTCTTTCATCTCGCGTGCTACCTTGTAACCTTCGAGAATATGCGTGAACGTTTGCACACGGAACCCAAACTCCTCGGCGAGTCGCATGAGCATGAGGATTTCGCTCTGCACATAGCTATGGCAGTGGATGAAACGCTGCCCGCGAACAACTTCGAGCAGCGCCTCCAGCTGCAAATCACGCCGAAACGGCAAACCGCGCGATGCTGCTTCT
>BEHW01000037.1 GCA_002898675.1 bacterium HR20 | reverse complement strand
GTCGTCGCTCTGCGGGGTAGTTTTGACCACCTGACGGTAGAGCCGTGCAGCTTCGGCGTACTTTTTGGACAGGTAGAGCATGTCCGCTTTGCGGAGAGTAACGTCAATTGCATGGGAAGTTCGTGGGAACTCAGCCAGCAGGCGGTCGAACGTTTGCGTGGCAGCATCGAATTTTCGCAGCCGGAACTGTGCCCAGCCCAGGTTGTAGAGTGCCTCTTCTCGTCGCGCGGAGTTGGGGTGTTGGTTGAGCAGTTGCTCCAGTGCAGCCACGGCGTTTTCGAGCATGTTCGAACGTTCGTAGCTTTCTGCAAGCCAGAGCAACGCTTCATCGTGGCGGTCATGGGTTGGGTAGCGTGCGATGAACGATCCGAGATCGGTAATTGCATCGGAGTAGCGCCCATCGTTTGCTGCAGCAATTCCACGGAGAAGTAGCGCTTCCGCTGTGAGCAGCTCAAGATTCGGGACAACGGTTGCTGTTAGTCTCCGTGCGTGCTGCTCCAACTCGTTGCAGGAGCGAATGGTGCTATCCCAGCGTCGGAGATCGAACTCCGTCCGTGCGCGAAGCAGAAGTCCGCGCATCATCGTCGCGGGGTCACTTGCTGCGCGGTAGGCACGGTCGAAGAGCAGCCACGCTGTGCGGTATTGCGCCCGCGTGTACTCAATCTGCCCACGTTCGATCAAGGCCTGCGCACGCAACGGGAAGGCTGGGTCCGCGATGAGCTCATCGAAGAGTTCTATTGCTTTGAGGGCGTCGCCACTACGTTCGACGGCAACCGCACGGAAGAGCAATGCCTGCGCTCGCTGGAGCGAGAGCACATCGGCGACCGAATCAAGGACGGTGCGGTAGGCGACGATCGCATCGGAGTAGCGCCCACGATTGAGTTCTGCCCAGCCAATGCCGAGATACGCCTGCCACCGTAGGGGTGAGTTGCGGAGTGTACCAGAAGCAGTCACAGCATGGTAACGCTCGATTGCTTGCGCAAACTGCCCAATCTGGCTCAGTGCTTCTGCCGTGAGGAGCTCGATGAGGGCATCTGCATCGGGGGCAAGGTTCTGCTGGGGCAGTAGCGCGCTTTCCTGCCCGATCATATCGCGTGCTTGACGCGCAGCCGCCAGCCGTTGGAGTGCTTGGCGTGGTTGGCGAAGCAACAGTAGCTGCTGTGCTGCGCGAATGTTCGCGGTGACGATAAGATCTCCTCGCGCACTGCAGGCAAGTGCACTGTCGTAGTACGCCAGTGCAGCGCGATAGTCGCCACGAAATTCAGCAATCGTACCTAAGCCGACGTACGCATCGTCACAATAGTCCGAAGGGTCCTCGAGCAGCTGGCAAAACGATTGCGTTGCCTGTTCGAAGGACGACTGGTGCATGAGCGCAACCGCTTTCCAGTACTGCGCGCGCCGCCAAAATTGACGGTCGCTGGAGTCACCCTGCGTGCGCTCGCGCACTTGCGTTGCTGCCGAGTCAAAGTCAAGTGCGGCAAGCCCGTAGCGTTGCTCGTCGAACTGCGCCACACCGCGAAGGTAGTATGCTTCGGCACGGAACGGAAGAATGGGTCGGTGCTCAAGGTAGGAGCCCAGCCGAGCGATTGCGAGTTGGCGGTTGCCACGAAGTAGCTCCAGCCGGATTGCTTCCAGCTCAGGCGCAGCGTCGAGAGGGTGAATCAGTGGTGGCGCAAGCTGCCGACCGAGCGCGTTGCTTGCCCGGAGCGATTGCTGCGACTGCTCAAGGAGCACAGCTTCGAGTGTTCGATGGAGTACATCCTCCGGCAAAGGCGAAAGAAGTTGCCCGTGGGCAGGTAGCGTTGCACTGCTGAGAGCCAGTAACGATGCCGCCATCCACGTTGCTATCGCTCTCCATCCTTTAGGCATAGGGAACCTCCGTGCGATTGGCTTGACGGCTAATGTTGAGGAGGACTCCAAGCGCACTCGCAGTGAAGACAATGCTGCTACCGCCGTAACTGACAAGGGGAAGAGGAATACCGGTTGTGGGGAGCAACCCGCAGTTGACAGCAACGTGCACCAATGCGTAGAAGCCGATAGCTATTGTCACCGACCATGCCAGCAAGTAGCCGAGTGTATCGGGTGCCCGCACTGCAATGCGAATCCCACGAACTACGATTGCTGCGTAGGCAGCCAGGAGCAGCAGAATCCCGACTACACCGTATTCTTCGCCGATGATGGCGGCGATGAAGTCTCCGTATGATTCTGGGAGAAACAAATCCCGCTGGCGGCTCTGGCCCGGGCCGACACCAACGATGCCACCTCGCGCAAAGCCAATGAGTGCTTGCTGGAGTTGGTAGGAATCATCCGCGTTACTGTTGGATCCCAGGTACGTGGCGATTCGCTGCACACGATAGTCTGCACCGACGGCGTAGAGTGCCACCGCCACCAGACCAATGGCGGCGATCACGCTCAAGTGAGCCAGACGTGCTCCACCAACGAACAGCAGTATCATCACGAGCGAAAATATCAGAGCGGCAGTGGAGAGGTTGGGTTGGAGTGCAATTGCCCCGACAACGAGCGTTGCCCATCCAATCAGCGGTAATAGCCCACGCTTCCAATCCCACAGTTCGACGTCGAGCTGGCTCATCCGCACTGCAAGGTGGAACAGCAACGCGAACTTTGCGAGCTCTGACGGTTGCAGGCTCATTCCAGCAAGATCGAGCCATCGCACGGCACCCTTCAGCTGCGTACCCTGCACCAAGACAAACGCCAAGAGCACAAGACTCAACACCAACAGCGGACGGCTGATCTGCTCGAAGATGTGGTAGTCAACCCGGCTGAGCAGCAGCATGAGGCCAAGCGAGAGCGCAACGCGAACTGTGTGGTTGACCACAAGGCGCTCGGCATCTCCAAGGCGAACGCTCGCGAATTCCGCGCTCGCGGAGTACACAAACACGATCCCCGCCACCAGGAGCACTGTTGCAATACTGAGCACGATGCGATCGGATGGGGCGTTCATTGCGACACGTCAGGAAGCTGCCAGACCAGCTCTTTGAACGCTGTCCCCCGATGCTCGAAGTTCACAAATTCATCGAAGGATTTACACGCGGGGGAGAGCAGCACAACGTCACCATCTTCGGCGATCCGGTGGGCGCACGCAACAGCGTCTGCAAGAGTTCGAACCTGGTAGCACCGCACCATCGTGCAGAAGTGATTGAAGATTACCGGCGCCTGCTCTCCAAATGCAATGACTGCGCGGCAACGCTTGCGTACGGTTGCGTCGAGCATCGAATAGTCGTTGTTCTCTGCTTGCCCGCCGAGCAGAAGGACAACAGGCTGCTCGAATGCTTCGAGCGCATACCAAGTTGCGTTGACGTTGGTTGCTTTCGAATCGTTGATGTATTCAACCCCTCCGATTGTGCGGACGTGTTCGAGCCGGTGCTCAACTCCTGCGAACGAGAGAAGACTGTCACGAATGTTTTCGTTGGTCACCTCGAATGCGCGTGCTGCGAGCGCTGCCGCCATCGCGTTGTACACGTTGTGCACCCCGCGAACGGGAAGTTCGCTTCGATACATCAGTTTTGCCTCCACAGTGCTGCAGACTTCGACAATGCAATCGTCGCTTTGGCGCAGGTACATCCCTTCGACGACAGGATGAAGGCTGAACCAGCGCACCCGCGACCGAGCATGCCGCGATGCCTCTGCTGCATGAGGATCGTCGGCGCACAAAATTAGCGCATCGTCGGATGTTTGATTTTGGAAAATCTTCCACTTGGCGCGGATGTAGGCTTCCATCGAGCCGTGGTAGCTCAGGTGATCCGGAGTGATGTTCAAAATCATCGCCACCCGTGGGTGGAAGCGGTCAGTCCAAAGAAGTTGGTATGAACTTGCTTCGACAACGTAGATGCGGCGGGCGGGCAGATCATGGCGATCGTTTCGGATGACATCCGACAGCGGCAGTCCGATGTTGCCGCACGCGATTGCGTCATAGCCGGTGTGCGAGAGGATGTGGGCTGTCAGTGCAGTTGTTGTGGTTTTGCCGTTGGTACCGGTGATCGCAACAATTGGTGCTTGCGCGTGCCAACTGGCAAATTCCAACTCGCTAACGATGGGGATGCCGCGTTCGAGTGCAGCCTGGAGAATTGGAGCTGATGGTGGCACACCAGGCGAGCTAACGATCACCTCCGTATCGAGAGCGCGGTCGAGAGAATGCGTTCCGAATTCCGCTTCGATTCCTCCATGATCAAGCCACGAAAGATCGCCCAGTTGCTCTTTCGGAGTTGTATCGGTCAGAAAAACGCAGTATCCACAGTCGGAGGCAAGGCGAGCAGCAGCAATACCACTGCGTCTTGCACCAACCACTGTACAGCGGGGAGAGTGCTGAGGTGGTCCGGGCATAGAAGAGGCCAACGAAGCTGGTGTCTGCAAAACTACTGCGCAGTTTAAGAGAACTGCTTGCGCTGCCGATACTTTCGTCAGCGTGATGCAATGGACTGAACGTGAATTCCATATGGCTGCACGAAGCAGACTTCTCCAACGTTTTTTTCGCCGCGGCGAAGACGGTGCTGTCTACTTTGTCCTCGACCCTGCGCGATCGTCCACAAGTGATAAGTGTGCGCACCTGCTCGATCGCGCAGCGTATCACTGGCGGCGAGGGGAATATGCAGAAGCACTCGAGGTGGCAGAGGCCGCCACAAAGCTCGATCCTGACTCCGAAGAAGCCTATCTGATGTTCGCATGTTACGCCATCGAAGGCGAGCAGTGGGATTCGCTGGAGCGATTGTTCGAGCGCTTGCCGGAAGAGTTTGCCGGTGAAATTCCGCTCGTCGCACTCCGAGCAGTTGCGACTGCTGCCACAGGAGATCCATCGTTGGCGCATGCTGCGTTGGAGCGGCTTGCACAGCAGCATGCAAAGAATAGCTTCTTCTTGTTCGCCAAGGCTGAGGTGTACCGACTCGAACGCCGCTGGGTAGAAGCAGCCGACTACTTCCGACGGCTTTACAGCCATCAGTCGGATTTCCCTTATGGACACATCCATGCTGCTCAAGTTCTCATTGTACTCGGTGCGCATGACGACGCGATACGTCTGCTCGATGGACGTCTCCGCTCCCAGCCGCGGAATGCAGAGATCTACCATTGGCTCGGCGTTGCGCTGGAAGCGACTGGCGAACGATCGAAAGCGTTGCAAGCATACCGAGAATCGCTGAGCATCCAACCAGAGCGGCATTCGACGCACTACCGCCTTGGTAGGCTCGAACATCGCATTGGCCACGACGTGGCTGCACTCCAGCACTTGCGCCTTGCATTCGATGGGATGCCGGACGTGCTTCCTCTGCGTCGAGAGTTAGTGGCTGTGCTCATCACGCTTCAGCAATGGCAAGAAGCGGCCCGGCTCTTCCCGGAGCTGCTACGACAAGACCCAACGCGGGAAGATGCCGAAATGCTCCTGCAGCTCTATGACCATACCAATAGCCAACAGGAGCTGGAAGCAACGCTCAAAGACGCGCTCCAGCTCTATCCTCAGCGACCATGGCTGTGGTACGTGCATGGTCTGATTGCGCTCAAGCGAGGCGACCATGCAGAAGCAGAGCGAGCGTTGCTCGAGAGCATTCGGCTTGAACCAAGTGCCGATGCGTTCGTCGCACTGGCGCGGGTTCAGCGTGCGTTGAGGCGGACAGCTGAGGCAATCGAAAGTTATTCGCGTGCGCTTGAACTCAACCGGAAACACATCGCTGCCTGGACGGAACGCTGCATGCTCCGACTCGAGGCGAACCAACCCGACCAAGCGCTTGCCGATATCGCACAAGCAATTGAATTAGCACCAGACGTCGGGCAGTTCTACTACCTACGTGCGCGATGTTTGCTCGCACTCGGGAAAGAGGCGCACGCGCTTGAAGATTTGATTGCTGCAGTACAACGCGACCCAGCATGCATTGATGCATGGCTGCTGAGCAGTCAGCTCTGGCGGCAACGAGGTGAGTACGCACAAGCAATCTATGCGCTCAAGCAAGTGCTCACTGTGATGCCCGATGATGTCGCTGCACACATCGCCATGGCGGAGACCCAGTTGGCGATCGGGCGATTCAATGCAGCACGCCAGCATATTCAACGGGTGCTCGAGCTTCGTCCCGATCAGGGGGAAGAGCTGTTCTTACAGCTTGGGAAATCGCTCGAGGCGCGCCATCTCTACCATCGCGCACTTGAACTCTACGAAGAAGCGCTCCAACACTATCCGAATTCGGCTGACCTGCGGTTCCGCTGCGGCTATGTTGCGCTCAAAAGTGGGGCCTTGCACATCTGCTCACGCCAAGTAGAGGAGCTTTCCGCACTCGATCCTATCCGCGCAGCAACGCTTCGGGATGTTTATGCAGCGCTCTCCCAAGCGCGACGCGAACGATAACGGCTACCGAGAGCAAGGAGGTAGAGCGATGCAAGAATTTTCCCCGCCGTGATCGCAATGCTCACAGCGTAGATGCCAACAAGCTGTGTTCCGATTGCTGCGAGCAATGCAAGCACGGCGATAGTACCTCCTGCTTCAATCACTGTTGAGTAGGTCACTGCGTTCGTCCGATGCATCGCGATCAATCGTGCGCGCTCGATCGAGTACACGGCATTTGCCATTGGCAATGGTAGGAGAACAGCTGTTGCAGTGACTGCCAGTGGGATGAGCCACCGATCGAGCTGATATGGAAACGTCCCATAGACAAACGCTGAGAACGGAGAGAGCACGATGCAGCCGAGCGCGATCGTCGAAATCAGCGCGATTCCATACCCAACCTGCGCAATACGCCGATTTTCGATGCCGACGCGCCCAAAGAAGGCGATCGCGACCTCTTGATAGGCAAAACTTGGGCTACGGAATTGGAAGACAAAGCCATCAACAACAGGAAATACAGCCAGCGAGGCTATAGCCTCGGGAAAACGCGCCATGAAAGCTGTAAGCACCGGCCCCATGCCCATCGTAATGACGGACGTCAGCCCGAGTGGCACGTAGAGCGCAAACAACCTACGCAGTGTGAGGGAGTCGCTCCCAGAAGCTTGCCGTTTGATGCGTCGCACTGCAGGGCGAGCCATCAGCCACGTTGCGAGCATCTCGATAGTAACGGCCACGCTCAGCAACGCTGCACCAATTGTTGCGCCATTTGTTGCCGTCTGCCACCACAGCAGCAGCGCGCCACTGCCGAGTAGAATGGTGCCAAGGCGGAACGTTGTTCCGAACGCAATTGCGCGACTCATTTGGGCACTGATGAGAATCCCCTGGTAGAAGCGGCGCACTCCAATTGCTCCCGGCCAGAGCAGCAAAGCAGCGATGCACATATAGACGCGGCGAGAAACTCCCGCTGGAAGCGCGAGCAGAGTCGAGCTGAGCCAGTGATAGAGCGGTGGAAGGAGCAACGCTGCCATGACGAGCGTAACCCCCACTGAGAGGATGAACGCAAGTTTGCGAACGATGCGGTAACTGTGTGCGCTCTTGACGTACGCAGTGCTTGCGCTCAGCAGCATGATGATCGGCGATTCGACGATAAATGCAATGCCGATTGCGACGCCGAATGCAGCCAGCTCGACCGAGGCTCCCGGCAGTCGGGAAAGGACGCTCTGAATGATAAGCCCCTCGGCAGCCATCATTGCCCAGGTTACTGCCAGTGGAAACCACTGTGCGAGAATCAAGCGAGTGGGAAGCGCCGAATCGCTTGTGCTCAATGTTCCAGTTCGATTTCGATTGTTCGACTGTAGAAGCGACCTTCGGGAAGGGAATTGTCGTAGAGAAGCTCATCGCTCCCGACAGCAGTGATGGTCGCCCTCCCCCAAACACCCAGTGTGCGTGCGAGAGCGCTAGCGCGTCGCTCTGCTAAGCGCAGGTTATGCTGCCGATCGCCCATTCGATCGGTGTAGCCGGTGATGGTGATGCGCGTCGAGGGTGTGATGTGGCTCGTGAGTGCATCAATCAACCCCTGCTGGGAGGGAGGAATCGTTGCATCATCGAAGTCGAAGAGAATCAGGCTAAAGCGCTCGTATCGGCTCTGGATTGTATCTGCGCGTGGGACGATTGCTACTTGCCGTGTTCTGCTGCGCTCTGGAGGAACGGCGTGTGGGCAATGGGCGCTCAGCTCAATGTCCACTATCCCTGCTGGGAACATGTGCCATTGCGCAGGCAAGAGAATGCGCGGCGGAGGTGCAGCGGTGCCTGAACGCGCCAGGATGAGTGTATCGCCATACCGGACGTGGAGATCCCACCGTGCTGGAATGGGCGAAACCATAAGTCGGAGGGCAACCTTTCGCGGGTCAACGTTCCATTGGGTTTCAGTTCCCACCACTGGATCAGTGATTGCTGGATCGGTGCTCGAGATTTCTACGCGTGCATTCTCGGCGTTCCCATCAGGGTGGCCAACCATCGAAGGACGTGCAGGAAGGTTGCGGGCACTGATCCGGATTCGTGCGGTATCAATGCCCCAGACTGTGTGAAGGTACGTGCGGATGCTGGCAGCACGCTGCCATGCAAGGTCAAGCCGATTGCTCTCCGAACCAACTCCCATGGTGCACCCTGTCAGCAGGAGCTGAGCCGATGGGCGCTTGCGCATCCGTGAACCAACGATGTTCAGCAGATGGTAGTATGCCTCGAGCGTCGAGTACGACGCAAGTTCTGATTCATCGAAATGCACTCGTTCCTCTGGACGAAGGCGAATGTACCGTTGTGGAATCTCGGCACTTCCTTCCTCGAAGAACACGTACGGCAGCAGCGGGCGAATATGCCGTCGCTGCCGAATGTGAACGCTAATGGTATCAATTCGGCGCTCGCGATCAGCTGTATCCAGCCCGATGGCGTGCACATCCACTACGAGTGCAGGAAGATCGGGCGTTGGAGCTTGGGGCGGTGATTCCAGTTCTGCTGGCGGCTCTTGTGGCGGAGGTGGACGAGACTCGTGGCGATCAGGAAGTGCGAAAAGTATGCTCACCCCCGCGCGGAGAGAAAACATTTGCCAAGGGAATGCAGCCATAGTGCTTCCAATCGGCAAGCGCACGCTCAGCTCAGGACGAAGCTGAAAGGAGCGTTCAGCACCGTGACTCCAACCTGCCGTCATCATCACCGCTGGATCGAGCGCTGCCACGCCGCCGAGAGTGCCGCTACTGCGATTGCGCTCGCGAGTACCTGTTTCGCGGAAGCGTCCCCGGTCAGCTGGCTCGACCAAATACTCACCCTGTTCGAAATGCGATCGCAATGGAAACGAGATCGAAAGGCTGGGTTCGAAAAAGATGGTAGGATGTACCCATAGTGCTGCGCCCAGTTGCACTGCGATCGCAGAAAACTCGACCGATGCACGGTGCTCGATTGTCGCATGTGCAATTGTGCTATCGAGAGCGATCGGTTGTTGTTCGCGGGTACGAAAGGCTGCGCTCCGTTGCTCGTATGCAAGCCGAAACGTTGGCACCCCACGACCCAACCCAGCAGGAAGCTCAAATGACCACGTGGGAAGCGATGCAATCGCACCCAAGCCGATGCCACGCCCGTTGGTTGATGAAAAGCCTGGCGAACAGCTGAACGTGCCTGGGAGTGCTTGAAAGCTCGTTTGGTGAAGATCGAACCCTCCCTGCGCAAAGCCCCCCACCTGCAACGGTTGCGCACTCGATGCGCGAAGGCACAGGAGCAGAAGCAGCGATAGACGCATCATCGCACAATCACCAGTGGCGACGTTGCAACCAGGGTTGCAGACTCAAACGCAAGTTCATAGCGGCCAGGCGGCATCCTATCCACTGCAAGGGCGAATGCGTAGGTACCTGCCCGCAAGAATTGCTCGCCGAGTGGCCAACGCCGACCATCGGTTGCAGTGAGCACGAGACGGTGGGGAGCATCTTCGATCGCGGTAGCGATCACTGTGATGATGTCAGCGCCTGGCTGAGGCAAGATCGCTCGAATACCGAATGCGCCGGTATCCTCAAACAATCGCGTACCGCCGCTGGTGCACAGACCCTCGATCGTGACCACCCCATCGCTCCACGTTGTTGTCACTGTCGGCGCATTCCATGTTGCACGCAAGACACTTATCGTCGCGTGTTCGGCGTTTCCCCACAGCGCAAGAAATTCGAGCGTGGCGACCGTATCGCGTGCAACGTCAGTGACTGCAAGAGTCACTGTTGCAGTGCCATCTGGTTGGTAGAAGCGCTCTATCACTGGGGCCGACGATTCGAGCATGAAGAGGACCGATGCGTTATAGCGCAACTGAAGCATTAGCCGGGATGCGCCAACTCGCGCCAACTGTTGGGTTGTGCTCAGCAGAAGCGGAATTCGAACACGCTCGCCGATCGCAGCACGTGCTGACCCGATGGTCAAGTGCACCTGCGCAGTCAGTGCGATGTCCACTGGTTGGGATACTCCGCTGCACCCGCCTGAATCAACGATGACTGTGTACGTGCCAATGCGTGGCGGTTCCAGAAAGCGGTCAGTTGCACCTGGAATCGGTGTTCCATCGAGCAACCATTGGTAGCTGTCGTAAGCTACAGTAGTACTCAAGAGCGTTCCGTCATAGGAAATCAGCGGCTGTGGATGGGGCCGCACGGCGATTTCGACGGTGTCACTATAGCCGATGCAGCCCCCTGGGAGCTCGACTGCAGCGAAATATCGCCCATTGGTTCGCACCACGATGTGGGGTGAACGCTCGCCAGTGTTCCACCGGATAGCTCCGAACGATGCAGTAAGCTCAAGGACTGCAGAGTCGCCCTCGCAGAAGCTGCGGTCCCCGTGAACAGTCAGCGGCACGCGCGAGACGGGGAACACGAGCACAGTAAACGTCCGCTCGGCGTTGCAGCCATTGGCATCGGTGACACGGAGTGTGTACGTTGTCGTGTGATCAGGATGGACGGTAGGGTTGGGTGCGCTCGGATCGCTCGGTGGAGGCGTGCCTGTCCACTCGTAGCGAAATGGCGCTGCACCGGAGATCGGGATCGAATCGAGCCGAAGGGGATCGCCTGAGCATATTGCAAAGGAACGCTCGCCAATCTGGGGTGGGGCATGGATTCGCACAACGACCGTATCAGTCACTGCAGGGCAGCGCGCAGTATTGGTGACGCGGCAAACAAAACGGTACATTCCCGCCTCGAGTGTTGCAGGGGTCGTGTACGTTTGGTTTGTTGCGTCTGGTATCGGCTGGCCATCGCGTTCCCATTGGTAGGAGTCGTACTGGACGCTGGAGCCACGATTGACCACGCTAAGGGTACGGCTTTCGCCCTGACAGAACTCCGGCGCAGCCGAAACGAGTGCACTGGGGATGGCGATGTTGCAGAACTTGAGCAACACGCCATCATCGGTACCAGTCAGATTGCCGAGCCGGGGCTGTGCACTGGTGCCAATGATAGGGAAGTCAGCACTGCTGCTATGGCCGACGACGATGAAATTTGTGTTGCCATCAATTGCAATGTCGGTTGCTCGATCGAGAAAACTGCCACCGGCATACGTTGCCCACTGCGGCGTCCCATCGGGGGCAAGTTTGGCGATGAACATATCGCCACCGCCACCATGGTAAGTCGGCTGCTGTGCAGCAATCGTGGGATAATCACCGAGTGTGCGGCCGACGACGATGATGTTGTTGTCAGGATCAACAGCCAGCGCGGTGAGCTCATCGTAGCTGGATCCGCCGTGGTAGTGTACCCACTGCGCGTTGCCTGTCTGAGGGTCGAAGGCTGCAAGAAAGCCATCTCCGTTTCCGCCGAGCGTTCGTTTCCCCGCGCCGCGATACCACATGTCGGTGCTGCTCGTTGTGCCGCCGAGGATGAGCCGTCGGTCGAAGGAGGAATCGAGAGAAACCGAGCTGCAATAATCCTCGCCGTTGCCACCGATGAGTGTGCTCCACTGTAACCTCCCCAGCCCATCGAGTTTGAACAGAAAACCGTCGTTGGCAGCGGTTTTGATGGATTGGTAGATGCCAGTGCCGGCAGTAGGGAAATCCGCACTTTGCGTGTATCCGCAGACGTAGAGACTCCCTGCACGATCGCAGACAGCGCCAGTTGCAACTTCTGTGGCTGAGCCTCCGATGAAATACACCCACTGCGGGGTTCGCTCCGGCGAGAGTTTGAGCACGAAGACGTCCTGCGATGTACTACGCTTGGGGGAGACAATCGTTGGCCGCGGTACCGATGCTGGGAAATCATCCGACGAGGTGTGGCCAACAAGGTACGCGTTGCCTTGACGATCAGTCGCGAGTGCGAAGACGTCTTCGTTGTCGTTCCCGCCGCAGTAGGATGCCCACAGGAGTTGTCCACTTGGAGAGAGCTGTGCAAGGAAAAGGTCGTAGCCGCTCGGCATACTCGATGCTTTCCTATGCTGGAATGCACCCGAGGTAAGCGGCAGATCGTCGCTCTGTGTACATCCAGCGACTAAAACTGTGCCAGCACGTTCTACTGCGAGATCACAGTGGTCAAGGTTGTGGATCTCGCGACGTGTGCCGCCATAGTACGTAGCCCACAGGAGTGTCCCATCGGCACGGTACTTTGCGATGATAGCGTCGTAATCACCACGTAGCGAGGCGGAGAAACCAAACTTTGTTGGAAAATCAACGGACTGTGTGCGCCCGATGACGAGGATATTTCGTTCAGCATCCGTTTGAACGTGCGCCCATTGGTCTTGAGCAGAGCCGCCTGCGTAGCTCGACCATTCAATTTCCGGGTCAACCGTCACCGGTGCGGAGGCATCGGGATCTTCGATAGCAAATCGGAGGATGTTGCGCTCGAGGACATAGGTGGTCTTTACCGGAATGGCAGAAGTCCGAAAGCTGATCGGCGCACTTTCGATGATGTCTCCAAAGCGAGTTCGGAACGCCAGTCTCCCATCTGGCAAGACATGTGCCGGCGCACCGCGGATGGAAAACGCAAGAGCACTCGCACTGCGCGTTGAAACTGCGCGGTAGTCGCATTTGATCGTGCCATTCGGTTGGATGGAAAACGCAGCTGTAACTCCAGGGGCGATGCTATCGATCATCACCTGGCGATAGACTCGCACTCCCTCAAGGCGCGTGCTCCCACGATAAAAGTTGAGTGTCGTTGGCACAAGAAGGTTTGGGCGGAGCTGCGTCCGTTGGTTTCCGGTCGTTTGCACTTCGACTCGGTGCGCGTGCAGCCGTTCAGTACGCGGCTCGGTGTTGTACCACACGTACCCATAGCCGCGGTCGGTGATGTAGAGTAGACCGCGTGGCAGGACGGCATAGTAGCGAACTGGTGGAGGCAGCTGCCCGCGGTTTTCGATGAACCCCTGCACGCCTGGCACAGCGATTGCACGTGTGGCAATGAGTACGCTGAGCACGCAGGGAAGCTGTCGCAGAAATCTCATCCATGCGATGGTGCATCGTTCCTGCGCAAAAATATCGCCGCTGCATGTACCACGAGTGTTGATTGACAATGGAGCATATGCCGCAACACAGCGTCCTTCTTTCGACGGAGGAGGTGCTCTCATTGCTCGAGGATACCGAACGTTACCGGATCGTCGAAGCTGATGAAAATCCGCTTCTCTATGCGGCAGGACATATTCCTGGCGCGGTTCAGGTCGATTGGATGACAAACTTCCTCGACCCTGTTGTGCGCGATCTGATTACCCCATCGGACTTTGCGAAGCTATGTTCCAAATTGGGCATTGCCCCTGAAACAACGGTGATCTTCTACGGCGATCAGTCGAATTGGTGGGCATGCCATGCCCTCTGGGTTTTCTGTTACTTTGGGCATACGCGCTGTTGCATCATGGATGGCGGACGGGCGAAGTGGCTCAATGAACGAAAGCCGGTCTCATGGGATGTTCCGTCGTACCCACCTACGGAGTACCCAACGCCGGCGGTCAACACCGCAATACGTGCGTGGCGGGATGATGTGTTAGCCCATATCCGTCAGGGGAAGAAGCTCGTAGACGTTCGATCGAAAGCTGAATACGACGGACTTATGACGCATCCAGCCGATTACCCAACAGAAGCTGCAATGCGTGCAGGACATATTCCAGGTGCCGTCAATATTCCTTGGAGTACTGCAGTACGAGGCGATGGGACGTTCAAATCGCCAGATGAGCTTGCGCAGATTTACTGCACCGATGCTGGCCTTGACCCAAACGATGATGTCATTGTTTATTGTCGGATTGGTGAGCGTTCGAGTCACACGTGGTTTGTACTTCGCTTCTTGCTGGGATTTCGGAATGTCCGCAACTACGATGGCTCTTGGACCGAGTGGGGAAACTTAGTAGGCGTTCCAATTGAACGTGCTGCTCTGAACTAGCAAGAGAATGCAACTACGCATAGTGTGGCCTGACCGCGTAGGGGATTGGGTCTTCGACACCGGCTTGCTGGAAGCCGCGGAGACGCAATGCGCAGGAGTCGCATTCACCGCACGCAATGTCGCTTCGGGCGTAACAGCTCCAACTGAGTTCGAAGGGAACACCAAGCTCTATGCCACGGCGGACAATCTCGGCCTTTCGGTAGCCAATGACTGGGGTGAGGATAGTGATGTGTGTTTCTGGCTTGGTGCCCAGCTCGATGACGCGTTCGAACGCGCTGAAGAACTCCCGTCGGCAATCGGGGTAGCCGCTTGAATCCTCCTCGACTGCACCGATGCCAATGGCACTTGCTCCGAGTGCTTCTGCCCAGCTTGTCGCGATGGCAAGAATGTTTGCATTTCGGAAGGGAACGTAGCTCGATGGAATTCCCGTCCGCTCGAGATTAGCACGCTCGACTTCGATGTTAGGATCGGTCAAGCTGCTGGCACCAATCGCAGCAAGGTATGCGACATCAACAACAAGCCGCGTTTCAATCGCGTAGTGGTCGCAGATCGCGTGGAATGCTTCAAGTTCGCGCCGTTCGGTCCGCTGGCCGTAGTTAAAGTGCAGCGCAGCAATGTCGTATCCTTCGGCGCGGATTTCGGCAAGCGTAACGAGCGAGTCCATTCCGCCGGAGAGTGCAACGACAGCGATCTTGCTCATTGCTCGGAGGGGAGCGAGTTCAACAAATCAGGCCGTCGTTCCTTTGTGCGTGCGAGTGCTTGCTCGTAGCGCCACCGGCGAATTGCTGCATGATCTCCGCTGCGCAGAATTGGGGGCACTTCCATACCGCGGAAGACCGCCGGTCGCGTATAGACTGGTGCCGAAAGCAAGCCGTCCTGAAAAGAATCGTCGAGCGCGCTCTCTGCATCGCTCATTGCACCAGGCAGCAGGCGAACGATCGCATCCACAATGACTGCAGCGGCGAGTTCTCCGCCACTGAGAACGTAGTCGCCGATAGAGAGCTCGCGTGTGACAAGGAGGTCTCGCACCCGCTGGTCAACGCCTTTGTAGCGTCCAGCCAGCAGAATCAGGTTCTGTGCCAGCGAAAGTTCATTGGCGACTGCCTGCGTAAATCGCTCGCCATCGGGCGTAAGGTAGATGACCTCGTCATAGCTGCGTTCGCGTTGGAGTGATTCGATGCACGCAAAGACAGGCTCGCACCGAATAACCATACCTGCGCCTCCACCGTACGGCTCGTCGTCAATGTGACCGTAGCGATTGTCGGCAAAGTCGTGGAGGTTGTGCAGGACGATCTCGACCAAGCCGCGTTCGCGCCCGCGGCCGACAATACCGGTGGAGATGCACGATTCGATCGCAGCAGGCAGTGGGCAGACGATATCAATGCGCATTGCAAATTCCTCGCACAACCAAGGAAACCCGCGACCATTGACGAACAATGTAACCGTGCATTGACCCTCGGAAGCGACTGGTATATTTGCAGCCCGTGTTATCACCATCGCACTCCTGGATGCATACGGAGTTTGCTAACGACCAGATCCGCCGCCGCTACGAAGAGCTCCAGACCTTAGAATCGCGCGGTATCGAGCCATTCCCCTACAGCTACGATCGAACGCACAGCTCACAGCAGATCCTTGGGACATTTCGGGACGATGATCCATCCTCGCTTGCGGATGTCTCCATCGCAGGGCGCATTATGGCGATCCGTCGGATGGGGAAAGCTACGTTCTTCCACATCCAAGATGCCGAGGGCAAAATTCAGTGCTACATCAAAGCCGATGAATTGCCCGAGCAGTACGAGATCCTCCGATTGCTCGACATTGGAGATATTGTCGGTGTGCGCGGCTTTGTATTCCGCACTCGGACTGGCGAGGTAACGGTACACTGCCAGCAGTTGCACTTGCTCTGCAAATCACTCCGGCCGCTGCCGGTCGTCAAAGAAGAGCGCGATGAACACGGCAACGTTATCGTTCACGATGCATTCAGTGACAAAGAACAACGTTACCGCCGTCGGTACATTGATCTTATCGTCAACCCTCACGTGCGGCAGACGTTTATCGTGCGCAGCCGCATGATCACCGCAATTCGGCGCTACTTCGACAGTCGCGGGTGGCTCGAGGTTGAAACCCCGATCCTCCAGCCGCTCTATGGCGGTGCCAGTGCACGTCCGTTTACGACGTACCTGAACGCGCTCGATATGCCACTGTACTTGCGCATCGCGGATGAACTTTACCTGAAGCGTCTCATCGTTGGGGGATTCGAAGGCGTCTATGAAATCTCGAAGAATTTCCGCAACGAGGGCATTGATCGCATGCACAATCCGGAGTTCACCGCGCTCGAAATCTACGTTGCCTACCGAGACTATCACTGGATGATGGAGATGACTGAGGATTTGCTGGTTACGGTCACAGCTGAAGTGCGCGGTCGCTCCTCACTCGTGCGAGCCGATGGCAGAGAAATTCCCTTGCAGCGCCCGTTCCGTCGTGTGCGACTTCTCGATGCAATCGCCGAAGTTATTGGGGAGCCAATCAATGGACGAACCGAGCAAGAGCTTGCGATGCTTTGTAAGCGGTTCGATGTGGAGCTTCCGCCCTCGCCTTCGCGCGCGAAGATGATTGATGAGCTGTTCAGCAAACTTGTGCAGCCGAATCTGGTGGAGCCAACATTCGTTACCGATTACCCCGTCGAGATGTCTCCGCTCGCCAAGCGACATCGGAGCGAGCCATCGTTGGTCGAGCGGTTCGAGCTTTTCATCGGTGGGATGGAAATTGCCAACGCATTCAGCGAACTCAACGACCCGCGCGATCAGCGACAACGCTTCGAAGAGCAAGCACGTCTTCGAGCAGGTGGCGATGATGAAGCAATGGTGCTCGACGAAGACTTCCTGATGGCATTGGAAATTGGCATGCCACCGACAGCTGGCTTAGGCATTGGCATTGACCGACTGGCAATGCTCATGACGGGTGCTGCTTCGATTCGCGATGTCATCCTCTTTCCGCTCATGCGACCTGAAGCACCTCACCGTCCACTGGAGGAGTGATGGGGTACACACGCATTACACTCGAACCGGCTGCGCCAGTCCAGCTGCGGCAGCGTTACCTGCTCCACGCGGTTCTTTTTGTGTTGACGTTTCTTTCGACGCTCATGGCAGGCACAGCGTGGGCGGGTCGTGATTTTACCGCTATCGAGAACTGGGGTTCAGGCCTGACCTATGCTCTGCTCCTGATGCTGTTTATTTCAGCGCATGAGTTCGGCCACTACGTTGCTGCCCGCTACCACGGGATTGTAACGACGCTGCCATACTACATCCCAATGCCGCTGCCGTGGTTGATGCCATTCGGAACACTCGGTGCAGTGATCCGAACGCGCTCGCCGATCCGGTCCCGCCGGGCGCTCTTCGATATTGGGGTTGCTGGGCCGCTGGCTGGGTTTGCAGTCTGCCTTGCAATTCTCGCAGTCGGCTTTGCGACGCTCCCGGGCAAGGAGTACCTCTATGCTATCCACCCAGAGTATCGAACACTACCGGAAATACCACGTTACGGCTTGACTTTCGGGGACACGCTCTTGTTCGCTCTGATGCGGTCGCTGCTCTCACCGCCTGACGCATTTATACCGCCGATGAACGAAGTCTATCATTACCCGTTTCTCTGCGTAGGATGGTTTGGGCTCTTTGTCACAGCGCTCAACTTACTTCCAATTGGCCAGCTCGATGGCGGCCATGTTCTCTACGCAATGGTTGGGCGATGGCAGCATCGCATTGGTCGCTGGGTTGTGATAGCAATGGCACTGATTGGAGTTGGGCCACTGCTCGATGGGCTACGGCTCCTGCTCCACGGCGACCACCCTGATCGTTTCATGATTGTGCTGCAAGAGCTACTTCTGCCGCCACTTGATTGGTTCGCAACGAACGCTCCGTGGGCATTCGCAGGTTGGTCAGGTTGGCTCTTCTGGGCAGTGCTGGCACGCTTC
>BEHW01000036.1 GCA_002898675.1 bacterium HR20 | reverse complement strand
ATGTTGAGTGTGTAATCTCGAAAGTCGCCGTAGTTGTAGTAGGTCGTGTAGTTCCCGGCACACGGATGGTTCGCACCGCTGTAGTACACGTAGTCAATGTAATACCAGTATCCAAACATGACCCGCATCCGTTTGGGTCCCATTGTCACCGAACTTGGTATTGTAAACGAGCCAGAGGTGCTCTGATAGATGTAGTAGTACGACGCCACCTGCTCACCCGCATCGAAGAAATCACCGTCGTTACTCCAGTCCACCCAGATGAAGAGATACCCGTCATAGTAGTAACCGTAGTAATTCCCTGCAGTACACGACCAGTTGACCGTTTGCCCCGCGGCACCGTTGAAGGTGAAGTTCGTATTGGTGCCGGTACCCGTATATGCTGCACCACAGTTCGGATACAAACCAGAATTCGACCACGTCGTAGAACCAATACCAAAGCTCATGATGCTCATGCAGCCGTAGTACGAAGCGTTCGGGCTGCAAACATTCGAAGCAAGCTGCGACATCGCGGACGCTGAAAGCAGTGCGCTCATCGCCAGCAGGCCAAGCACACGCAGGAGCAGAAGACGGAACGATTGCATTGGGGATCCCTAAGATAAGTGGCACTTCTCAACGCAAAATAATACACTTAGACTCAATGTTGTTTCACCCTCATGAAAAAAAGCATGCTCAGTGACTGGGTCTACTGCAGGTGTAATATGTTGACCTGAGAACGCGACGACAGATGGGCAATCCTTGCTCTGCAGCTGCAATCGTCTGACGTATCAGGATGGAACGTTCGGCACGACTATGAATGGTATCACATTCTCTTACGGTGATGGGGTAAACCGGCGCAAGAGTAGTGCAAGCACCAAACGTCCTGAGCATGGCGCCAAATCATTGGCGCAGCCATCACTCAGGGCTGAACAGTGACCACGAAGGTCGAGCAGGAAGCCCCAACTCTGCAGCGAAACGCGTAGATTCCCGCCGCAAGCATCTCCAGTGGTACAGCGACCTGCTCCGGCTGTTCACCGCGACTGGGATAGACGTGGTGAAGAACTCGCTGTCCCCGGATATTCCACGCACTCATGGAGAATGGCTCATCGAATTCTTTGCTTCCACGCATGACGGTGCAGACAAGCACTCGCCGCAAGCGATCGTAGTAGGCGCTAATGGCTGTGCGACTGCGTTGGGTGGAGACACTGGCTGGTTGCGCAATGCTCCCTGGCGAGGAAACCTGCTGCTGGCATCCACGCTGGACCATCTCGATAGTACGGCGTCCATCGGTCACGACAACCGTCGTATCGTAGTAGCGTGCAAAGAACGAATCCGCTTCGAATGCACGCTCTGGCAGTGTGCTGAATCGAAGCGGCATCGGTGGTAAGCATGGCTCAGGCGATGCAACGATACTATCGCAGTAGGCGAGAAGGCGATCGAAGTAGAGGCTATCAATCTGCCGCACCAGTGCAGCACTTGTTGCGGAATCGTAGCGTACCCAGTCTCCATTTGGTTGCGGCTCGAACATGCACGAGTAGTTGAACTTTGCCTGGATTGGGGC
This sequence comes from bacterium HR20, assembly GCA_002898675.1. GTDB lineage: Bacteria > Bacteroidota > Ignavibacteria > Kapaibacteriales > NICIL-2 > NICIL-2. The sequence goes on along the minus strand of BEHW01000036.1, from coordinate 17,682 downwards.
CTGGAGGCAAAAGCCATTATCGAGGAAGCCGCCATACCGTCGAGGCACAATCTGGATGTATGCTCTGCCACTGCCGAGTGGGGGAAGTACCCGAACATGGTTGTATGGCGTTGGATCGGTGCCATACCGTGGTACAAGCCGCCGTTCCGCGTTCGGCAGAATACCGACGCTATCAACGGTGAGCAACACAGAATCGCTTTCCGCATCACGAAGCTGCACGACGAACTCGCGCTGGTCAGAGATTGTGCCTTCTGGAGCAACCCAGAACGTATTCCGCCAGCGATCGGCGAGTGGGTTTCCATCGCCAGGTGGGAGATCGAGCGTATCGGCTCCGATCGGATCCATGTTCACGTGATAGCTTACCCCTAACCGGAACACGCGATAGAATCGAATGCTGTCGAGCAATTCACGCTCAAACGGTTCACTCTGCAGATACGGAAGCAGGGATTGTGCATCACCCTGCGCAGTGTCGGTAATAACCCGATATGGCCAGCCGAACCTGGGCTCACCAAGCACGTGGGGTATCGCCCAGCAAATCGGCTTCCATTGTCCTTGGCGTGTGTGCACCCAGACCTCACCGATTTGATAGTGCAGCGTGACAGAATCGTAGGAGCTGGTGATGGAGTGGTAGCGTAAAAAGCGGGCATTTTCCGGAGTGTGGGCTGTGAGAATCTCGTGCGCTCCACCTTGAGAGAAGATCTGAGGTGAAATCATCGCCTCTGGTTCCCATGTAGCCCACCCCGGAGAGACTACCCCAAGCAGCATTCCGAGTCCCAACAGCAGTCCGATTGTCCACAAAGCACTGTGGCTCTGGCTACACGACCACGTGCGGCAATCCTTGCTGGCGTTTGGCTGCATGGTGCGATCACTCTCTTGCTGTGTCCCACACTGCGAATGACCACTTGCTGCAGTGCGGCGGGAGGATTTGTCCCTATTCGAGTTGCAGACAAAAAGCTGGGCTTGCGCGGACGCAAAGAAGCATGCACTCCATCGGAGCACAGTCTGCACACGCGGAAGTATATGGCAGCGTTGCATTGTTACTCCCAAGAGGTTGCCCTACGCTGGACAAAAATACACTGTTTTGGTTTCAGTCCGGAACGTTTGTGGTTACCGATCTTCAGGCTGCAGCACCGGGTCAGAACATTCCGCTCTCGGTTGACGAGAGAACGCGGCGGCAGAACGCGATGCCTCGCTCGAGATAGGTGCCCCAGAGTTGTTCGCGCACTACACCGCGCGACTGGGAAGCGTGGAAGATTGTGCCATCCCCTGCGTAGATCCCCACGTGCGATACTCCAGTGCGGCGCTCGAACCGAAAGAACACAAGGTCGCCAGCTCGGAGCTGCTCGATTGGAATGGACATCCCTGCTTGCGACTGCTGGAGCGTCGTTCTCGGCAGATAGACTCCTACTGCCGCAAAGACTGATTGCACGTAGCCGGAGCAATCGAAGCAGCGCTCTCGAGAACCACCTGCACAATACGGCGTCCCAAGATGGGATGCAGCGACTTCGAGCACCTGACGCTGCAGCGCAGTCGGCGCGTTGCTCGGCGCGGAATACGTAAAGCGGACGCTACTGGAACATCCAGCCAGCAGGCACAGTGCAACGACTGCTGCAAGGTTAGTGCGAGTCTGCATCCTCGCTGGCCGACAGGAGCTGCTCCATCGCGCCGCGCAGTTGGTAGAGCCGCCGAGCCAGCGCCGCTTGCCGCTCGACATGTGCATCGTAGCGCTTGTTGGTTTCGACAATTTCGGCAAGGTATCGGGATCGCTCCGGTGGGATGATCGTCATCCGAGTGCTCACTGGGCTGGTGTGCTCGACATCGGTTGTCCATTCCAATCCAAAGCGCGAGCGTGCAAGCTCGATGAATGCTCGGTACAACGCATTGGTGCCTTCGTCGTTGAACTGCGATGCGATCGTGCCAAAGACTGGCATTGCCTCCAGTGGCGAGGACCACAACCCATGCGAGCGCTGGTATTGCTTTCGGACGTCGCGCAGTGCATCGAGCGCGCCGCGCTTGTCGAACTTGTTGATGGCAATTAGATCGGCGTAGTCAATCATGTCAATCTTTTCCAACTGCGTTGCTGCGCCGTACTCGGGCGTCATCACGTAGAGTGCGATGTCGGCAATCTCGGTCACTTGTGAATCGCTCTGCCCGATGCCCGCAGTCTCGACGATGATCAAATCGAACGCTGCCGCTTTCAGCACCCACAGAGCCTCCGCAACGTACGGGCTGAGCGCAAGGTTTGCCTGACGAGTCGCGAACGAGCGCATGTACACGCGCGGCGAGAATGCTGCATTCATCCGAATTCGGTCGCCAAGCAACGCACCGCCTGTCTTCCGCTTGGACGGATCCACCGAGAGAATCCCCACCCGACGGTCGGGCGAATCTTCCAGAAAGCGACGGACAATTTCATCAGTCAACGAGGACTTCCCCGCACCGCCAGTGCCTGTGATGCCGAGCACACACGTCGGGTGCGCACGCTCTCTGGCGAGACGTTGCCAGTCGAGAAGCTGCCGTCCGCGTTCGAGCGCAGAAATCGCTTGCGCGATTGCGCGGTCGTCCCGGTCGAGCACTGCGTGGCGAAGTTCATCGGGGGTAAAGGTCAGGGGCGTTTCGAAGTCGCTTTTTTCGAGGACGTCGTTGATCATGCCTTGGAGTCCCATCGCGCGGCCGTCGTCCGGCGAGTAAACCCGCGTGATCCCATAGCGGTGGAGCTCCTCGATTTCGCTCGGAAGGATCGTCCCGCCGCCCCCACCAAAGATGCGGATGTGCCCGGCGCCTCGCTCGCCGAGCAGGTCATACATGTACGTGAAGAACTCCATGTGCCCCCCTTGGTACGACGTGACTGCCACCGCCTGCACGTCCTCTTGAATGGCGCACTGCACAATCTCTGCGACCGAGCGATTGTGTCCCAAGTGAATGACCTCGGCACCGCTCGATTGCATGATGCGCCGCATGATGTTGATCGCTGCATCGTGACCATCGAACAAAGACGCCGCAGTTACAATGCGGATGCGGTGGGTGGGGCGGTAGGCTTCAACCTGCTGTGCCATCGCAACGAAAGGCTACGTTCAACCGTTGCGAATTTCGGAAATTCAACGACGAGCGTGGGAACTCTCCTGCCACCAACTGTGCTTATGGCACCGACGACTACCTTTTCAAGTGACCATGGAACGACAGGCTGTGACAATCTTCTGGTTTCGGCGTGACCTTCGGTTGGAGGACAATCGCGGCTTACAAGCAGCGCTCCAGAGCCCGTATCCTGTTGTCCCCTTGTTCATTTTCGATCGAACAATCCTCGATGGACTTCATGACCGCAACGATCGGCGTGTCTCGCTCATTCATCGTTGGGTCGAAGAGTTAGCCGAGCAAATTGCAAGGTGCGGAAGCTCGTTGCTTGTCAACCATGGCACGCCAGAGGAAGTTTTTACGCGACTTGTCGAGCGATTCGATGTGCGAGCAGTCTATACCAACCGCGACTACGAACCCTCGGCTATCGCGCGCGATGCTGCAATTGAAAGGCTCCTGCGCCAGAGAGGCATCCCGCTTATGAGGTTCAAAGATCAGTGCATTTTCGAAGCAGGGGAGATTCGCAAACCAGATGGAACGCCGTACACAGTGTACACTCCCTACAGCAAAGCATGGCGCGCGCGCCTTACCCCGAGCGATTATGCCGAGTGCCGAACTGACCACTTGCTCGACCGTCTCTGGAAAGCAGAGCCATTGCCGATTCCATCGCTGGAGTCGCTCGGATTCCATCGGACATCTGTGTTCATTCCACCACTCGACACAAGCGATGAACTCCTGGCTCGATATCCTGCTGCACGTGACTATCCAGCCGAGGATGCAACATCACATGCGAGCATCTACCTGCGTTTCGGCAAGGTCAGCGTGCGTGCGTTAGTTCGCCGTGCGCTCGAGTGCAATGCCGACGCATGGCTGCGTGAATTGATCTGGCGAGAGTTCTTCATGATGATTCTGGCGGAATTCCCTCATGTCGTCACACGCTCATTTCATCCGGAGTACGACACCATCGCCTGGCGCAATGACGAGGAAGATTTTCGCCGATGGTGCGAAGGAAGGACCGGCTTCCCGCTCGTTGATGCCGGAATGCGCCAGCTGAACCAAACCGGAACGATGCACAACCGCGTGCGAATGGTCGTTGCGTCGTTTTTGACCAAAGACTTGCTCATTGATTGGCGGTGGGGCGAAGCATACTTTGCCGAAAAACTCCTCGACTTCGAGCTTTCGAGCAACAATGGTAACTGGCAGTGGGCTGCTGGCACGGGCTGCGATGCAGCGCCGTACTTCCGCGTGTTCAACCCCCTGCTCCAGCAAGCAAAGTTCGACCCGCATGGCACGTACGTTCGCCGCTGGATTCCAGAACTGGGAACGCCGGAGTACCCATCACCGATGATTGACCACACCGTTGCCCGCGAGCGGGCACTCGACGCATACCGCCACGCCATAGAAGCAAGTGGGAAGCGTCCGTCCACTGGACACTAAGGGGAGTCTGTCTCTAATTTCGCAGCAGCATGCCGCCCGGAGCGTGCGGCAGAGGGCGTCAACCCTTCATTCCATCTCTGCGTCTATGGGCACGCGCAATGCAGTAGCACTTGCCGAACTCGATCGGCAGCTGGTCGAGCGAGTGCTGGCAAAAGACCCGACGGTCATTGACGACATCGTCCGCACCTACAAGCGCGAGGTGTACCACCTCGCCTTGCAGCTTTGCCGTGACCACGACGACGCAGAAGACCTCGTGCAGGAAGTCTTCATCCGTGCGTGGAAGAGTCTCGATAGCTTCCGCGGTGAGTCACGCCTGAGCACATGGCTGCACCGCATCACGGTCAATCTCTTCATCAACACGACACGCTCGAAAAGCTACCACGCACGCAAAGAGCAAGATGCTTTCGACGAAGAGTACATGACCGGCGGTCGCGGCGGAGAGTATAGCCCAGAGCGCCTGTTCGAGTCCGCGCAAATCAGCGAGCATATCGAGCGGGCACTCGGAAAGCTCAGCCCCGCACAGCGGACGGCGTTCGTACTTCGGCATTACCACGATCTTTCGATCAAGGAAATCGCCGACCAAATGGGCAACACAGAAGGAACAGTGAAGGTGCTACTGTTTCGCGCAATTCGCAATCTGCAGAAGCATCTCTCGTTTTATCGCGACGACGATGCATCCCAAAGTCGGTAAGTTTTTTGTCCGTTGATCTGCTCCATGCTCTTTAGCGCCAATCGTAACGAGCTTCTGATCCGTGCTTACTACCGCGAGCTCTCGGATGAGGAACTCAAAACATTCGAGGAGATGCTCGAGTGCGATGCATCGCTGCGAGAAGAATACGCCCAGCTTGTCGCGACGCTCGAAGAGCTCCGTGACGCAGAACTACCTCTTCCGGAGAGCGAGGCCTTCTGGATTGGGCTGGAGCATTCAATCCTCCACCGTATCCGCAAAGAGCGCCGAGTCCCCCAATCGCGGCGGGCAAACCTCCTCCAGTGGTGGAGTGGAGTGCCGACAGCAGTGCGCATCGGACTTGCGCTGGGTTGCGTTGTCATCGCATTCATCGGCGGAGTGCACGTTGGGACCCGCTCAGCAGCAACACTTGCGTTCAATGATGATAATCGCTCAACTCTTCCTCTGCTCCCGATCGAATTTGTCTCCCACTCGGCGGGGGACCAATCCCGAGCCAATGAGCATCTGCGGAGCTTCCTCAAGCGGTCACAGCTCTACATCGCCACAACGGCTGATCGCGACCTTGCGTGCACGCGTTGCATTCCGATCGGACAGCAACTCGACCACCGCCAATTTGCACGGGAACTGCTCCACGAAGCACAGCGCCTCCGTCCACTGGTCCATCGAGACCCAAAGGTGAAGAAGGTTCTCCAGGATGTCGAGCTTGTGCTGGCAAATCTTTCCCAGAATCCACAGTCACTCTCCCGCGAGCAAGTAGAGGTGCTGCACAACATCGCAAGCTCGACGATCTGCGAAGTCTCTGCAACAATTGACAATGCCTCTACCACCGAATCGGTTTCACAACCTTGAGTCGTGTTATGTTCCACCACTATCTGCAGTGTTCGATGAAACGTCTATTTGCTTTCCTGGCAACATTACTGGTTGCTGGACCACTTGCACTTGCTCAGCCGAAGCTTGAAATCGTCGGCGGGGAAACGTACGACTGGGGCAAAGTCGTCGTCAAAAACAACCCTCTCAAACTCGTCACGCTCGAATCCGAAGTGACGTTGAAAAATACCGGCAACAAAACGCTCATCATCGACACCGTCCGCGTTGGCTGCGGGTGCACGACGCCAACGTTAGAATCGAAGGTCATCGAACCAGGGAAGTCCACCAAGCTCCGCATTGGGCTCAACGTTGGGCTGAACTCTGGCGAAATCCTCAAGAACCTGACGATCTACTCAAACGCCGATCCGCAGAACACCGGGCGCATCATGTACCTGAAGGCGAACGTTGTCCGCCCAATCACGGTGCAGCCAAGCTCGTTTACGATGCCAGAAATCAAAGTGGGCGAGGTCGCCCGCAGCAGCGTGACGCTCAAGAACAACGATACGCGCCCTTACACGATCTCGATGCTCTTCCCCACTAAAGGCATCACGATCGACAAACATGCGCCAATCACTCTCAACCCTGGCGATACACTCCAGATCACCGCAACCTTCGAAGGGAAAGAGCGCGGCTATTACAACGGCAACGTCATCATCAAGATTGACGACCCCGACTATGTACCATTCGAGATCGCAGCATACGGCAACGTCAAGGGGCTCGATGGCAGCGATGATCCTTCGGTAATCAAGATTACGCCGGTCTCTTCGACCAACAAGAAAGAGTCTGCAACTGCACCAGCACCCGAACCACCGCGACGGAAAAAGTAGTCAGAGCGCAGAACACTTCTTGCGTGGTTCAAGGCAGCCTGCCGCTCTCGTTTTGAGGGCGGCAGGAGTTTTTATTGGCGAACGGCGATCGTGCATCCAGTATCACCCCATCGCCGTTGATCAAGGAGCACAAGCGCTGGCGGCAACGCAAGCGACAGCCCAGCGCGGTGCTCCAACACAATAACCGCATAGCGTTCAACACAGCTTGCAGTGGCAAGTGCCGGAAGCAACCGTCCCCATTCGGCAATGCTGCGGTAGGGCGGATCAGCAAACACGAGCGTAACATGCTCCGCTGCTCGCTCGAGAAAACGCGTCGCATCTCCACGCACGATGATGTACTCGTCCTGTGCGATGCCGAGTGCGCGGCAATTTTGCTCGATCGCCGCAGCTGCTCGCTGCGATCGCTCGACGAACGTAACGTGTGCTGCACCTCGGCTGAGCGCTTCGATGCCGAGTGCCCCGCTCCCAGCGTAGAGATCAAGCACCCGCTGCCCTTCGAACGCAAGGCGACTTGCAAGCATGTTGAAGATTGCCTCACGTACAGCATCGAGCGTTGGCCGCGTTTCTGGTGGCACGCGCGCTGGCAGCAAGCGTCCGCCCCATCGCCCACTGATGACTCTCACTGCCTCCGTTCCGCAAAAAGCCCACACCTGCGCGAACACTCCGCCAGCACGATCGCTGCTGCTGCCGCCACGTTGAGCGATTCGACCGCAGCGCTCATCGGTATGCGAACGGCAGCATCGAGTCGCTCGAGGAATTCAGCATCCAAACCAGTGCCCTCGCTGCCGAAGATGAGGATGTCGTTCCGAGACCATTCGAACGCGTCGTATTCGATCGGTGCACCGACTTCAACGCCTACAAGCCGCCCACCGCGCTCGCGGAGGCGCTCCAGGAGCAGATCGGTTTCGTCAGTTGCATGGTACGTTGCCAGTGCAAAGATGGCTCCCATCGAAACGCGAATGCACCGCCGCAGCCATGGCGACGCAGTTGCTCGATCGCAGATGAGCGAACGGAATCCTAATCCAGCACAACTTCGCGCAATTGCCCCGACGTTCGTCGAGCTACTGACCCCCACGAGCATCACTGCTGGCAAGGGATGCTGCTCGATCGGCACGTGCGGCGGCACGCGGATACAAAGGAAGACGCCTTGGTGCAAGTGATACCCCACCACCTGCTCAAGCAACGATTTCGGCGCTACGTAAATCCGTTCCGGCGAAACACCACGCGCCTGGAGCAGTGGAGCCAATCGCTCAGCGACAGGCGGCACCAACAGCGCTGATTCCACAATCCCTTTAGACCACGGGTATCTCAGCAGGCGCTGCGCGACAACTTCGCTTTCGACAATCGTTCGCTCGCCTGGGAAGAGCCTGCCTGTTCGCTCAGGGAGGAATCGGTACTCGGCAATCCGCGGATCATCGAGCGAACTAATCGTGACCATTACCCGAGCGCAAGTGCAATGCCTGCTTCGACAAGTTCATCTGCCTGCTGCTGGCTCGGTGCCTCGGCGTAAAACCGCACGAGCGGCTCGGTCCCTGAAGCGCGGACAAGGAGCCAGCTGCCATCGGCGAAGAAGAACTTATAGCCATCGGTTGTCACAACGCGCTCAACGCGATAGCCGCCAATCTCCTTGGGCATCTTCGCACACACGCGCAGAATGCGTTGCTTCTGTTGCTCGGTGACATGGACGTCCCGCCGCCGGTAGCGATGCGGGCCGAAGCGCGCGTCAAGTTCTGCGACGAGCTCTCCAAGCGATCGCGAGCGCGCGACCATCATCTCGAGGATGAGCAGCGCGTTGAAGATGCCATCACGCTCCGGGATGTGTAGAATCGTTCCCAGCCCGCCCGATTCTTCCCCGCCGATGAGCACGCGTCGCTGGAGCATGAGCTTGGCAGTGTGTTTGAATCCAACCGGCGTCTCGATAAGCTCGATGCCATACTGCCGGCAGAACGCATCCACCATCGAGGTGAGTGAGACAGTCTTGACCACCACGCCACGCCGGCGTTTGTCTTCGTAGAGGTATTCGAGCAGCAGCATGAAGATGCGGTGCGAATCCACGAAGTTTCCTTCGGCATCGAGCAATCCGAGCCGATCAGCGTCGCCGTCGGTGGCAATGCAGATGTCATAGTTCCCACTGCGCATCCGTGCGATTGCCGGTTGGAGGCATTCGGCAATCGGTTCGGGATGGCCGACCTCCCCGAAGCCAGGGTTAGGCTCGCTGTGAATGGCATCGGCTGGGAGAAATTCCGGCAGAATGCTCATCCCAGCCCCATACATCGGATCGAAGAGGACCCGCAGCCCAGCCCTGCGAATACGGTCGAGATTGATCTTCGCTTCAACTGCCCGACGGTAGGGCACACGCGGATCGAACATCCGTACGGCACCCTCGGCAATCAACGTCTCCAGTGACTGCATCCGTGGCAATCGAAGCGGCCGCGCTTCGATACGCCGAATCTCGCGCTCGACGCCAGCGACAATCTCGACTGTGGCTGGCCCGCCGTAATTGCCTTTGAGCTTGAAGCCGTTGTACTCCGGAGGGTTGTGCGATGCGGTAATGACAATGCCGATCGTTGCCTTCCGCAGCTTTGTCACAAGCGAGACCTGCGGCGTTGTTGCAACGCGATCGCTCAGCCAGACAGCAAGACCACGCGAAGCGAGGATACGTGCTGTTTCCTCGGCGAATTGACGAGAGAGGAACCGCGTATCGTAGCCGATTACTGCACTCGGTGCTGCAGACGTTTTCCGCGCGTAGCTTGCGACAGCGAGCGCAACGCGTGCGAGATTCTCGAACGTGTAATCGCGGGCGATGACACCCCGCCATCCATCTGTTCCAAACACAATCATCGGGGATACTCACTACCAGTGGTGGTCAATGCTTCTACTCGAATGCAGTGGCACCGGCATAGATTCCTCCAATGCCAAGCTCTTCCTCGATGCGGAGAAGCTGGTTGTACTTCGCTACGCGATCGCTCCGTGCGGGGGCACCGGTTTTGATCTGCCCAGCGTTGACGGCAACTGCTAAATCTGCGATCGTCGCATCTTCGGTTTCGCCCGAGCGGTGGGAAACGATGACCGCATAGCCGTAGCGCTGCGCCAGCGAAATCGTTTGGAGCGTTTCGCTGAGCGTGCCAATCTGATTTGGCTTGACCAAGATCGCGTTGGCAACACCTTCTTCGATCCCGCGCTCGAGAAGCTCTGGGTTTGTGACGAACAAATCATCTCCGACAAGCTGGACGCGATCGCCAAGCGCTTCGGTCATACGTTTCCAGCCTTCCCAATCCTGCTCGCCGAGACCATCCTCGATCGAGCGGATCGGGTAGCGACTGATGAGTTCTTCGTACCACGCAATCATCTCGTCGCTGGTGCGTTCGCGGTGTGTGCTTTTGAACATCACGTAGTGGCCATCGCCGGCCATTTCGCTGGCGGCCACATCGAGCGCAAGCACGATATGTTCCCCTGGGAGATAGCCTGCTGCAATGATTGCCTCCATGATGAGGTCGAGCGCTTCCTCGTTCGATCCCAGCATTGGCGCTACGCCACCTTCATCGCCGATCGCAGTCGAGAGGCCGCGCCGTTTGAGTACGGTACGCAGCGCATGGTAGGTTTCTACACCCGCGCGGAGTGCGTCGCTGAAGCTCTCGAACCCGATCGGCGCAATCATGAACTCCTGGATATCCACGTTGTTATCAGCGTGGCGCCCGCCGTTGAGGATGTTCATCAAGGGAACCGGAAGGACGCGCGCGCCAGCGCCGCCAAGGTAGCGATAGAGCGAAAGTCCAGCGCTTGCAGCTGCTGCGTGCGCCACCGCAAGCGAAACTCCCAAGATTGCATTCGCACCAAGGAGCGATTTATTGGCGGTGCCATCGAGTTCGAGCATCGCTGCGTCAATGCGTGCTTGGTCTCGTGCGTCCATGCCACGGAGATGCTCAGCGATGCGATCGTTGACGTTCCGCACTGCGATGCGGACGCTTTTGCCGCCGTAGAGCGATGCATCGCCATCGCGAAGCTCGATTGCTTCCATCGAGCCTGTCGAGGCTCCCGAGGGAACCGCTGCTCGTCCGAACGAACCATCGTCGAGAACGACATCTACTTCGAGCGTTGGGTTGCCGCGTGAATCGAGAATCTGCCGTGCAACGATTTGCGATATCAAGAACGCCATAGCTTGTCTGAGACTGTTTCCGCCGGCAAAAATAGAATCCACACGTGAGCGGCAGTGTCCTGGCGTGGTGAAGCCAGACCCAAGAGATTCGAACGCAGCATGGTAATTTGGCGATGGAATTGATCCAACCAAGGAGGACACCGATGCTCGCAACGCAACTACGCCAGAAGGATGCTCTGTTCTACTTTGTCGCATACCCTGCCGAGGATCTCCTCCAGAAGGTCCGATTCATCAGCCGCTACTACGACCGCCGCGAACGCATCGAAGCAGAGCGCATCCCCGCAACGGACGAGATCGCAGCGTTCATTGCAAGCATCGAGCGGAAGGATACTGCCTTCCAGCGCGAGCTTTCGCAGAAGAAGGTCCGTGCGATCAAGAATTTCTACGAGACCGCCGTCCAACAGCCGCCAATCCCGGGCACAGTTCTGCTCTTTACCTCTGAGCGGCTCACCTTCACGCCTGTTGCTCCTTTCGAGACCGTCGGCGATCTGCAAGAGCCACTCGACAAGTACCTCATCATTGACGGGCAGCACCGCTTGGCGGCGCTCGAATTCTACATGCGTGAGCGTCCCGAAGAAGCACGCACGATTTCGGTGCCGTGCATCATCTTCGATGGGCGGAGCGAGGATTTCGCCGCAGAAATGTTTGTCATCATCAACTCGACCCCGACCCGCATCAACAAGAGCCACCTGATTGACCTCTACGAGAAGGTGACATTCGTCGAACCCGCAGCATGGGTTGCTGCGCAAGTTGCGCGCCTCCTCTACGAGGAGCCAGATAGTCCGCTCCGCTACCGCATCAATCGGCTTGGGGGGCGAAGCCGCAAAGACAAATGGATCATGCAATCGGAGCTTTACGCCGAACTCCATCGGTGGATCGAGCGCTCCAGCCGCGAACAGGGCGTAGCGCTGCGAAAGAGCAACCAAACCGCTCGGCACTACTACAGCATCGTTCGCGATTTTCTCTCTGCGGTTCAAGCAGTCATGCACGAAGCGTGGGGACAGAACGACCGTTACATGCTCACACGTTCGGTCGTCTTGCGGGCACTTCTGCGCGTGTGCGCTGACCTTGCGACGATTGATCCAAATCCCCCGGAAAGCAGAGCCGAACGCTGGGTGCGGCGCCTGGTGCCGTGGACCTCGCTGCTACGCGAATTCCGTTCAGAAGGGTTCTCCGAGCGCTTCGCAGGCAGAGGGCAGACGGAGCGCGTGGAGATGATCTACCGCCGCCTTGCCTCGCTGATCGGTATTACGCCACATACCTAACGCTCAAACGCACCCAATCGTTGCAACCGAGCGCACGCTTGAAGCCGTGCGCCCTCGGTGCACGTTGGGGCATATGCGTGCTCACTCTCCGTTCGCTATCCGAGCGTAGCCAGCACAGTGGACCGACGTTCACCGAACAACGAGCAGTGCCCGCCCGACGCGCTGGCTGCCAGTGTTAGCGACAATCATGTACGCCCCGGCGCTCAATCGGCTTAGATCTACTTCGACGTTCGCTGCGTAGTCGCCCATCGGGCGCAGTTCCACTGGCACTGCCACGTGCTCGCCTTGCATCGTGTAGAGCTCGATGGCTATCTGTTCCCAAGCCGTGGGACGATCGAAGTTCAGTGTCACTGTTGCCCTCTCAGTTGCTGGCATCGGCACTGGTGGCGAAAGCCACAGCGATGCGCTCTTGCCACTCTGCTGGTTCGGTTGGATAGACAAGGCTGCATTCTTGCTAAACCGATAGAATGCGAACTTGGCGTAGCGACTCGTCGTATCGTAAACAAGCGCATAGTAGGTGGAGTCCACACTGAGTGGGGATGCTTGGTGGTAATAAAATCTTCGTTTCGGGAGTGGATTCCAGACTAAACTATCAGCGTCGAGATCGTCACAGTACATGCGTTCGATAAACATTTGGTTTCGCCCAAGCACACGATAGCGGATCACTACTCCGCCATTTCGCCAGCGGGTTACAGGTGTTAGGGAATAAATTAGTGTCGTATCAACTGGGAATAGTAGCGTTACCTTTCCGTTCGTTTCGTTGTAACGCAGGACAATAGTTGCGTTTGTCATACTATCGCGCGTTGTGTAGAAGAAATTCCTTCCGATTTTAGTCAATTTCAATTTCTCCTCGAATTTCGTCCCTCCGAGCGGACCCGCATCAATCCGAGCGATCATCTGCCAGTGCCGTCCGCCATCGCCACTACTGTAGATGGTGCAGCCACCAGGCGGAGTGATGCTATCCCGTCCGATTGCGTAGAGGCTGTCACCATCTTCGATAATATCGTAGAGCACAATATTTCGAAGTTTGACATTCTGCTGTTTATCATACTGCAACTTGCCATTGAGCGAGAAACTCAAGACTGTCCAAGGAATAGGCGTTTCTCGGGGAGCCGGCGGCGCTTTCCAATAGGCAAAGATGTTATAGCTGTTTTTCCAGCGAAACGGGGAAAGATTGAGTATCACCGTGTTAGCGTAGGGGCGATATGTCCACTGGAGGGTGTTGCCACCATCGTAGGAAATCAAGCATGAATCATACAGAACTAGTGGAGCATCTGACGAGTATGACCATACCACGATCCAGCACGTGTCGAGAGAGTAATAGTCTGTCCAACTACTGCTGGAGAAGGAGCGATAGTACACTTGCGACGGTACCGTTGGCTGAGTGAGCCACGTTCGGCCGCTGTCGTTGCTAAAGCACAGGATGCCTGACCTGGCACACCGTATTTTTTTCCCTGATTCCCCTACGAGCCGGAGAGGTGCATCCTCCATGTGTGAGCGAAGATACCACTGGGCACCTCCGTTGAACGATAGCAGAATGAGCTTGTATGGTCCGACCGCAACAAGCGTGTCACCCGAGTGCGCAGCGATATCACTAATGAATTCGCCCCTGGTATATCGCTCGATGGGAGTAGTGATGAGGTCTTGTATCGTCAGGTTATCAACGTTGCACTGCACATAGCGGAAAGTGTTATACCCATACAATGGGACTTGACTTGTGAACAATGCATAGCACTTACCATTCCGCACGTGAATTTTTCCCGGGATTTGTGGTAATTGAGGCACAACGATTGGGCCGCTGATCGTTGCATTGTCGAGCTGGAGGACGTAGAGGTTGTTCCATTTGTTTGTGACAAAATACACCCGTCCTTGCTGATCTGCCGCAAGATCGGTGATCTCACGACAAGAGCTACAACCTGACAAGGTACTGAGCTCAAGAACGCGAAGTTGGCGGCTTCCAAGGTCGAGGATCGCCAGCTTCCCTCGACCCGGCGAATAAACAGCACGCGTCCCACTGATCGCCAAACAGTGCGATGAATCCGGTGGATCGAGCACGTAGCGATTTGCAACTGCCATCGCAGTATCGAATTCGACAAGCTGCGTGGTTGCCAGACCGTAATATCTGCCGTTCTGCGCAACAAAACGCCAGAATTCAAGCGTGTCCTCCAGAGGACGAAGCTGCCACGACCGTCCATCGTCATCGGACCGAATCGCAAACCCGCGGTAGCACAAGCCGAGAAAACGGCGACCTGCAGCAGCAATGCCCAGAATATGGAGCGAATCGGGAAGGTCAATTTGATCCCACGTTGCGCCCCAATCGGTGCTCCGCATGATAACACCACCCTCGCCATAGACGAGTAGGGCGCGGCCGTTATACGCACTCCCGGTCAGATCAGTAACCAATCGCGTCCGGGTATAGAGTGATTCATCGAATAAGCTCTCATCCTGCGCCAACACAGGGAGAGTAACCCAAAGAGCAACAATCACTCCACGGAGCAGGATCATGGCAACCTCCAGCTATGGTGAACACGGTGCAAAGCAAGGAGTAATCCAGTGTTCGTTCCATTGTTTTCCAGGCGGTGGGATTGGTGGCACTGTTGGAGAACATTGCGGAGGACCGTCAACACCACCTTCAAGTTCACGCACAACAAGGGTTGGTGGAAATATCGAGAAATCATAGCAGGCTTGGTATTTCCTGTAGCATCTGTTCTGCCATGAGCATGGGATGATGACATCGGCAAAATCTCCGGGCATCACTTCACGATTTTCTATCCGTTGGCATTGAGCAGTCCATACCTCATATGTGATCGACGTAGAACTATCGCATGGTGGATAGTCACCCCAACAATTCTGTAGATCCTCTCCTACACACTTGGAGACACCATCCCAGAACGCTCCCCCGACCTCCAAGGCACCGCAGCCGTAAAGGTGGATGAAGCATGCTTGGTTGTAAACAACTGTCTGCTCGATTCGTGCAATGTTCGTTACTCGCGAAGCATCCCAAATGCAACAGTAAGTAATCTCCACCGGACAGGTGAAGGTATAGCCCGTGCATGTGTATTCGATGCTGCACTGGATAGTGCGCTGGTATTCTCCCGGCCCGCAAAGTTCTTGAGCATGGGCAAGTGAAACTGCTGCAACAATCGCAACAGTCGCCACCTGCAAAAACGTTGCGAAAATTTTCATCGGAGTTTCTCCCAAAAGGTTTATCCTTGCGCACGAAGATACAAAATCAAGTTCATATGGCAAGCGTAGTTATCGAGCGACTGGTCAACGTGTCTGCTGGTGTTCTCTGGATATCCAAGTCCCAAGCGTTGCAGATTGAGGAACGTAGCTACAGCAAGCATTCCTTTCTCCGTTTGCAGCTCGAGGAATTCTGGCATCTGCGATCCTTGGCACAATCGTTGCAGTAGTCGTTGCATACTCCACGCCTGCAAGGACGCAGAACATGGCACAGATGCTCACAACCGAGACACTCGGCGCGCTGATTGATAAGCTGGCGATCGTGGATCTCAAGCTCTGGCATTGCCAAGAATTGCTCTTCGGGAGAGCAGATGTCCCACCAAGCGAACGCCAGGAGCTCGAAGCAAAAAACACGTCGCTGCTGAGCCAACGCGCACACCTTATCGAGACGATCGATCGCTGGATTGCCCAGGCAATCGAGGATCCATCGGCGCTGGTCATCACCAGTCCGCAGAACAAACTCTACGGTCGGTTTCGCACGGACGTCGAGCTATGACACGCCAGCAGAACATCCTGACCGATCCACTCCGTCCGCAAACGTTCGGCGAGATGATTGACGCGCTCATCATCACGAACATCCGCATGTGGCACGAGCAAGAAAAGTTCTTCGACCTCGAAAAGCTCCGCGCACTGCCCTGCGATCAAATCGTCCCACTGCTAACCTACACAACGCGGCTGAACCTGCTTCGAAACCGCGCGATGGATGGTGTGGACGCGCTCCTTGCTGAGCAGCTCAGCAAACGTTTTCCGGATATCCTCCAACCTCCATCGCCACCGAACAAGGATTCCACCATCATCTGGGAGCCGACATGACGCTAAGCTACCGCATCCCGGTCTATCAACCCTGGCTGTGCGGCAACGAAGAGCGTTACGTACTCGACTGCCTGCGCTCCAATTGGATTTCGAGCAAGGGCGACTACATTGTAGCGTTCGAGGAACGCTTCGCGTCGTTTATCGGCATACGCCATGCAATCAGCGTCTGTAACGGAACCGTCGCGCTCCACGTCGCTCTTGCTGCGCTCGGAATCGGACCCGGCGACGAGGTAATCGTCCCGACGCTGACGTACATCGCCCCTGTCAACGCCATCGTCTATTGCGGAGCAACACCAGTGTTCGTTGACTCCGACCCCCAGACGTGGCAACTCGATCCGAATCACGTCTACCGCCGCATCACTCCACGAACGAAGGCAATCCTGGCGGTGCACCTCTACGGCCACCCTGCCGATATGGGCGCACTGACGACACTCGCACGCGAACACGGGCTCTTCCTCATTGAAGACTGCGCGGAAGCGTTCGGCGCGTACTACGACGCTGCGCACGTTGGCACCTTCGGCGACATCGCGACGTTCTCGTTCTACGGCAATAAGACCATCACCACGGGCGAAGGGGGCATGGTCGTCACCAACGACGACATGCTCGCTGAGCGGGTTCGCCGACTCAAAGGGCAAGGCTTAGCGCCATACCGCGAGTACTGGCACGACATCGTCGGCTACAACTACCGCATGACGAACATCGCTGCCGCAATCGGTCTTGCACAACTGGAAAACGCCCCGCTCTTCCTCGAGCGGAAACGTGCGATCGCTCAGCACTACCGCTCGCTGCTGAAGGGAACATCCGTTATCATGCACAGTGAAGCGCCGAACGTACGCCATGCGTATTGGATGGTCACCGTTCTTGCGCCTACAGCAGAGGATCGCGACCGCATTCGCGCGGAGCTTGCACGTCACGGCATCGAAACGCGCCCGACGTTCTACCCTGTCCACACCATGCCGATGTACGCGCAGCGCTACGAGCGGCATCGCGTCGCTGAGTCGCTCGGACTGCGTGGGATCAACTTGCCCAGTTACCCAGCACTTTCTGCCGACGAAATCGAAGAGATCTGCACCATTGTCGCGCAGTGTGCACCAACAGACACAGCGTCTTGCCCAGCACACCGTTACACAACGTCACCGCACACGCCATGAATTCGATCCCATGCCGCTTCTGTGGTGCAGCAACCCAGCAGCTTTTTACCGCACGAGTACTCAAGCGGTACGATGTTTCGTACTACCAATGCCCAGCATGCCGATTAGTCCAAACCGAGCAGCCATACTGGTTAGCGGAAGCGTACCAGAATCCAATCGGTGAACT
>BEHW01000035.1 GCA_002898675.1 bacterium HR20 | reverse complement strand
GGCACAGCCAGCTACCAGTGGCACTTGAACGGCAATCCAATCAGTGGAGCAACAGGAGCCACGTATACGGTGCCCGCTGGTTTGGGTGCAGGGACGTACGTGTACACACTTGTTGTCACATGTGGCAGTTGCAATGCGACGTCGAACAGCGTGACGGTGGCGGTCAGCCCAGCGCCGAGTGTGAGCATCAGCGCGGGTGGTTCGACGAGTCTGTGCACGGGGTATTCGAGCGGACCGGTGCTGTCGTCAAGTGTGAGCAACTGTAGCGGCACAGCGAGTTACCAGTGGAAACTCAATGGCAACCCGATCAGTGGAGCGACTTCCTCCAGTTACACCGTGCCTGCTGGGCTTACAGCAGGGACGTACGTGTACACGCTTGTTGTCACGTGTGGCAGTTGCAGTGCGACGTCGAATAGTGTGACCGTGACGGTGAGTCAACCTCCGAGCGTAACGATTAGTTGCTCGTCGAGTCAAAATTCGACATCCTTTACACTGACGAGCACAGCGCTTGGGATCAGTGCGGGCAATTATGGAACAAGTTACAGCATCGGCGGAAGCAGTGGAATCGTTCTGACAGCGCGGAGCAGTGTTGATCCCACCCAACCAACAAATCCAACAGCATCTGGCCAGACAGGCATCATTTACATCGGTAGCGATGGTGTTGGTGTGAAAAATTCTGGGGGCGGTGGTTCGCAGGGGATCTCGGGTGGTGGAGGTGATCAGGATGAGGAAGTCAAGATCACCTTCGCAGCCGGAGCTGTTCCAGCTGGTACGATTGTTTTGGGAATCAATAAGCTGAGCTTTAGCAGTGATACGCCTGTGCTCTTCATTCACAAGACTGATGGCACGTATGTCACGGTGCAGGAATCTGAACTCCAGAGTGTGATTACGTGGACGGCATCAGATCGTGGAGAGGTTGACTTTAGTGACCTAAGCTCGATCAGCTCGAGTGCGATGGTTGATTTCATCGTGTTGCGTGAGACTGCAGACCACATTTTCCTCTACAGCATAAGCTTCGGTGGTGGATGTTCGACGATTGCACTGTGTAGCGGTTACGCAAGTGGCCCAACGCTGACATCCTCGGTGAGTGGATGCAGTGGGAGTGTGTCGTACCAATGGATGAAGAATGGCAACCCAATCAGCGGGGCAACGGCTTCAACGTACACAGTACCAACAGGGCTGAGTACGGGGAACCACACCTACACATTGGTTGTGACCTGCGGTGGTTGTAGCGTAACTTCCAACAGCATCACAGTTGTTGTCACTGCTGCGCCGAGCGTGAGCATCAGCGCGAGCGGTTCGACGAACTTGTGCGCTGGGTATTCGAGCGGACCGACGCTGACCTCATCGGTGAGCAACTGCAGTGGCACAGCGAGTTACCAGTGGAAACTCAATGGCAACCCGATCAGTGGAGCGACGTCCTCCACGTACACGGTGCCTGCAGGGTTAGGAACAGGGACGTACACGTACACGCTTGTTGTCACGTGCGGCAGTTGCAGCGCGACATCGAACAGCGTGACGGTGACGGTGAGCCAACAACCCTCTATTACGCTGTCGGGGGGCACGACGATCTGTAGTGGTGGATCGGTGACGCTGACATTTACGCTCACCAGTGGTAATTCGACCAATTGGAGCCTAACCTATTCTGCAACACCAACGAGTGGATCACCGCAGCAGTTTACGGTCAATAACATCAACGGCACGACATACAGTGTCAACGTATCACCAACGGTGACGACGACCTACTCGGTTGTATCCGTTACTGCTGGAGGGTGTACGGTTACTCCATCGAATGTTTCGACGACAGTAACGGTCAATAGTATTGCTGTCAGTGCCACAGTGCAGAACGACGGAACGACCGTCACAATATGCTCGACAGCGACCCAGCGTCCGACACTGGTTGCATCAGTGACTGGATGTTCAGGGACACCAACCTACCAGTGGCGACGCAATGGATCGAACATTAGCGGAGCAACGCAGTCAACCTATACCATCCCGACAGGTTTGGCAGCTGGTACCTATCAGTACAGCGTGTATGTAACCTGCGGTGGGTGCACTGCAACGTCGAATAACGTCACTGTAACGGTTACCTCTATCGGAACGGTTACCATCGCAATCCAAGGTACAAGCTCGACGAACGTGACGTATTGCCAAAACCAGCAGGGTGGCACACTCTACGTCGTTCAACCAACGAGCGGTATCGTTTCGTACCAGTGGTATGCCGATGGTTCTCCAATCAGTGGTGCGACGAATTCGACGTATGTAATCCCGACATCCCAGACGGGTACTAAGAACTACACTGTGAAAGTCACCGATGCAGGTGGCTGTGAAAAGTTCTCCAATGCGATTTGTGTCAATGTTGTCTCAGCGCCGACAGTTTCAATCAGCACCTCGAACACCGAGGTATGTCCTGGGACACAAATTGCAGTGTACTTTACGTTCAGCGGATGTGGACCATGGCATCTGACCTACAAGATCAACAATGGCTCGAACATCACGGTACAAACGTCGAGCAATCCCTACATCCTGACGTATACCATCACACAGCCAACGACATTCACCGTCGTTTCTGTCCAGAACTGCAATGGCTGTAGCGGCTCGATCAGCGGACCATCGAGTCTGACCGTGTCGCCCTTCGGTATTCCGAGCTCATACTTTGTTATGGGCTTTACCGGTGATACCGTCACGACAAACTCCAATGGCTACGTCCTCGGCTGGCCGAACTACGCGGGAGATGGATCGAACTATCCGGACGGTTCCGTCAATGCAAGCTCAGATGCCAATCGTCCAAAACACTACCCCAACTATTCGGCACTCAACGGCCACGGAGCTATCTACTGGGATGGGAACGATCGACCAGTTCAGGTGCAGGTCAATACTGGCAGTGGCATCAGCGGCGGTACACAGAAAACGCTCTTTATCGTGTATCGTCCAACTTCGACGAGCTTGAGCAACAATCGCATGGTGATCTACAAGCAAGGCGATGAAAACCACGGGCTGGCGATCTACCTCATCAATCGGCAGGTGTACTACGGCGCGTGGAATAACCAGAACTGCAGCGGTAGTTGTACGAACAAATGGGCCGTTTTCCAAAGCACTGGATTTACGGTGCAGCCCGGCACGAACTACATCTTCCAGTTCGTGTATAATGGCAATGCATCATCGTCGAACCGGCTGCGCTTCTCCATCAATGGGAATGTCTATTCGCCATCGGGCACACCTGGAACGAGCATGTCCTACTCCGGAGATGCAGTGAGCATTGGTGGTAAGGTTGGGAATACGCGCTTCCATGACTTCGCCTCAGTCAACGAGACGAATCAATACCTGTGCGACAACACGAAGATTGCCGAAGTCTTGCTCTACAACACAGCCGATGCGACGCTTCGCGATCAGGTATGGTGCGTACTCAAATACAAGTACGGCTTTACCAATCTCGGCAACAATCCCATTGGGGTGCTTTCGAAGGACGGCGGTAGCGATGAACGCGAACCGATCGCAGGTGAGCCGCTTGCTCCAGCTGAAGAAGCAACCCTCTCGCCAGTCGCACCGAACCCATCGGAGCAGTTCGCTACAGCAGTGCTGACTGTCGGTCGCCAGCAGTACGTCGAAGTTTCGATCATTGGGCTCGATGGACGAGCGTACGCCACGGTGTTTGCTGGTTACGTAGCTCGCGGCGAACGGCGAGAGCTCGTCATTGACGTCGGCACACTTCCATCGGGCGTCTATCTGCTCAGCGTCCAAGGCGAGTACTTCGTGCGCTCGGAGCGCTTTGTCGTCCAGCATTGATGCAAGTATCGAAGCTCCTATCGGGGAGTGTGCATATTTGCGCACTCCCCGATCATGGGGGAGAGCCATGCTGAACAGTTGATGTGACGTCTGCAATGCTCACGACAGGAGATTCCAACCAGGAGCGCGATTTTGTACTTCTCTCTTCGCGGCCACGTGCGGTGCGGCTGGCACTCTATAGTGTCGCCATCGGAGTACTTGCGCTTGGTGTAGCAAGTGCGGTGTTGCGTGTGCCTCGCCAAATAGAACTGCGATGTGTCCTCAGAGGCAATGCCTCCGAGCGCGTCTATCGGTACGCAGAGGATGTGTTCGTCGAGCAGTACTACGTACGTACCGGCGAGCGTGTCAGTCGTGGTCAGCAGCTCGTTCGGATTAGCTCGCCGCAAATCGCTGCACTCGTGATGGAATACACGCTCGCCAAGCTTCAAGAGGAGGTCTTCGAGAGCACTGAACTGCCCGTCCACGCAAAAACCCAGGCACAGCTTCGGCTGCAACAGGAGAAGGTGCTCCGACAGCTCGAACGAACGCAGCAGTCTCGTCGCTTTGCTCTGGCCACGCAACAAGCCGAAATTCGGAAGCTCGAGCTGGCCCTGCGTACTGCACGCGAACAGCTCGAGAAGCTCAGAAGCCTCCGAGCCAGCGGCTACGTCTCCGAAACGGAGGTGCAGCAAGCAGAGTTGCAGAAGGCGACAGCGGAAGAAGCGCTCAACCGCGCTCGGGAGCAGTATCGTCGCGATATCGCCTCGCTCGAATCCCAGGCGCGCGAGCTTGCACTCGATCGAAATATTGCGGGCCAGTCGCAGGAGAAGGTCGGTCTCCAAATGCAGCAACGTCGCGCGCAGCTTCAGGCAGCTCGTCTTGCAGCATACCAGCGTCTGCAATCGCTCTACGGCGACTTCGCAATTGATAGCGGCGCCATCATCATCAAATCTCCTGCCGATGGATTGATCGTCACCTACATCAGCGATGCAGAGCGGCAAGTCCCGGCAGGTTCGATTCTCCTCAAGCTCAGCCAGCGCCCGACAGCATTTACGGCAACAGCAGAAGTTCCGCCCAAAGATATTGGCTCGCTCCGCGTGGGACAGCCGGTCGTCGTCAAACTATCGGCGTTTCCACCCCTGCGGTGGGGAGTGCTTCGGGGGCGGGTGCGTTCACTCAGCATCAGTCCTGGCGAGCGTGGATTCTACACACTCGAAGCAGAACTCCAGCCCAATGCACAATTTGAAGGCATGCTCCAGGAAGGGATGGATGGGACGCTGGCTGTTGTGGTCGAGGAACGCCCTATTGCTGCGTATGTGTTCGAAACGTTCCTTCGTCCGTTCGAAAGCCTCATTCGCTAACAGGGGGGCGTGTGTGTTCGCTGCTGTGGTAGGCAACTCCCTCTCGCCGTGACTTGAGGATCGATGCGCCAATGGTTACCCCTAAAATTGTTGCGACGACCGACAGGGAAAAACCTGTTGAAATGTGTACAACATCACTTGCGAGCATCTTGAGGCCAATGAACGCAAGAATCACCGCCAACCCATACCGAAGGTACACAAACAGCTGCATGATTCCAGAGAGGGCAAAGTAGAGCGATCGTAGCCCAAGCACTGCGAATGCGTTCGATGTGAACACCACGAATGGGTCGTTCGAAATTGCAAGGATTGCTGGGATAGAATCAACGGCAAATACCAAGTCGGTTGCCTCGATGACGAGCAGTACAACGAACATTGGGGTTGCCGCCCAGCGAATGCCATCCCGAATGAAGAAGTGGTGCCCATGGTAGTCGCTCGTCACTGGAAAGAAGCGGCGAAACAGCCGCACGAAGATGTTGCGGTCGGGGTGGATCTCATGCTCTCCTCCGAAGCCAATACGGAGTGCAGTTATCACAAGGAATCCGCCCAGAACGTACACGAGCACGTGAAACCGTGTGATCAGGTGCACCCCCAACAGAATGAGGATGAACCGCATTGCCAACGCGCCGAAGATTCCCCAGAAGAGGACGCGATGTTGATACCGCGGCTCGACGCGGAAGTACTGAAAGATGAGGAGGATGACAAAGAGATTATCCACGCTGAGCGACTTTTCGATGAGGAAGCCCGCAAGGAAGGCTAATGCTTTTTCCCCGCCAAGCTTCGAATAGTCGTAGTAGCCGTAAAGAAAGAGAGAAAAACCAAGTGCGAGTGCGATCCAAATTCCCGTCCACAGCAGCGACTCGCGAATACTAATTGCATGCGGTCGGCGATTGAAGAGCGCTAAATCCAACCAGAGAAAGAACACAATCGCGGCGCTGAACAGCAGCCACATCCAGAGAGGTTCGGTTCCTATCATGCACGCAGTGGAGTACTTTCATCATGATGTACCAAAATACTGTGTGGCATCGAGCTGCGGTATTTTCGCTCAAACGATTCTTTGAGAGTCTGTGGTCGTCCGGGTGATGAAATTCGGCGGTACATCTGTTGCCGGAAGCAACCAGCTCCGGCAGATTGTGCCGATTGTTCGCCACGTTGCTCGCCAGCAACGGGTGGTAGTTGTTGTCTCAGCCTTTCGCGGTGTGACCGATGCGTTGCTTTCGATCGCAACCGATGCAGCCTCTGGCAAACCGTGGGAAGAAACGTGGCGCTCGATTGCTCATCAGCATCGCCGCGCTGCTGATGAGTTAGGTCTGCTCCCGTGGCGCCACGGAGAAGCACTGCTCGAAGAACTCCACGATTTCGCGACCGGCATTGCTCTGCTGGGCGAATGCACCCCGCGAATGCTCGACGCAATCGCTGCCTATGGAGAACTTCTCAGCTCACGCTTGTTGGAAGGCTTCCTTGCACAGACTGATGAGGTCGCCTGGTACGATGCGCGGACTTCGATTATCACAGATGCCTGCTTTACCAACGCGCACGTGGATTGGGAGCGGACGAAAGCAGCGACATGCACCACCCTAAAACCACTGCTGGAGCGGTACCGCACGATCGTCACGCAAGGGTTCATCGCTTCTACCGCAGAAGGAGTAACGACTACGCTCGGGCGCGGTGGATCGGATTATTCCGCCGCGCTGTTGGGTGCAGCGCTTGGAGCTGACAGTGTCGAAATTTGGACGGATGTTTCAGGCATCTATACTGCCGATCCGCGGGTGATCCCCGACGCGCGAAGTCTGCCGCATGTGACGATCGGCGAGATTCGGACGCTTGCTGCATACGGCGCGAAAGTGCTCCATCCGCTCACCATCGAACCAGCGATCGAATGCGATGTGCCGGTTGTTGTGCGAAATACATTCGAGCCGTCCCACCCCGGGACAGTCATCGTTTCGCGATTAGATAGTCCCACCGATGGCATCCGTGCTCTTGCAATGCTCGATGTCTATCGAAGCACCACCCTCTCGGATGTGTTGCCGGAGGAGGGACAGCTCCTTGCCAGCCTCCAAATTCGCGGTGAACGCTATCAGCTTCTGTGCCAGGCTCGGGGCGAGCACGACCTCCCCATCACGCTTATTTGCTGTGTCGGCGAAGGGATTCATCGAACTAACCGTGCCCTCGAGCAGATCATCGCGGCATCCAACCATGCAGGCTGTGCGGTAACGATCGTTGGTTCAGGGGCAAATTCCCTCTTGGTGAGCGTTGAGCGCGATTGGGGCACGCGGTTCCTCCGCGCACTGCACGAAACGATGTGCCACGAACACGTCGAGGTTACAGCGTGAAACACCACTGGATCATCGTACTGTGTCTGCTCAGTATCGCAGCTCCTGCGCAGCAGTGGCAGCGGCTCATTAGCGAGCCATGCTATGGAATCGCGATCAACCCAAAAAATCCGAAAACACTCTACGTCAGTGGTGAAGGGCGATTGCTCTACCGCAGCTTCGATGGCGGCATCACGTGGGATACACTCGTTGTCGAGTTTCGTTCCGCAACGACCGAGTTCACAAACGTCCTCGTCCATCCGATTGATACGAATGTGGTCTTTCTCGGTGGGATTCGGTTTGGAACACTCCGCCGCTCGACAAATAACGGACAGACGTGGGAGACGGTGCTTGCGGGGACGCAGAACTACGTGTTTTCTGGCGAGGCGATCACCGTTGATCCCAACGCACCACAGATCATGTACGCTGCTGAGTTTCTGACCTCGACGGTATTTCGGAGCACCGACCGCGGACGCTCGTGGCGTGCGATGGGACAAATCCCGCCGGACAGCTTCCTTGCGACGCCGGTTGTCCCGCGTTTGTGCTGCATCGCGCTGCGACCCGATTCCACCGGGATTCTCTACGCTGGCTGTCAGGGGAGCGCCATCTACCGTTCCGATGATAGCGGGCGGACTTGGCAGCTCATCCAGCGCTTCTATGCCCAAAACGGACTCCGAGATACGGAAATCCCACAAATTCGATTCAGCTCGCTCCGCCCGAACGTCGGCTATGCAGTGATGACGTACTTTTTCTCGGCGTTCCGTCCGAACGGCGGGCTTTGGCGTACAACCGATGGTGGCGCATCGTGGCATCTTTTTGCATTTCAGGACACCTCACTGTGGGCGATTGGGATTCGCAGTCGCGGCGATCGGGATGAGCTCGTCGTCGGTGGCTTTACCGAGTTCTTCGATGCAGATACCCTCGTTCCGGGAGCGCGTATTGTCCGGCGGAGCGTGGACGAAGGCCGCACGTGGCAGCGGTACGATGATGCGATTCCTTGGACGGCTGATCTGCCGGGGAATGCGTTTGCATTCCGGTACGTCCAAGATGGCAGCCGCGAACGGCTCTACTACGCCTCCGATGCTGGGTTCTACGCGCTCGATCTTGCAAGCGACGAACCACTGCCGCCGATCGAGCGCGAACCGCTCGTCGTGATTCAACCATCGCACGGTATCCTCCGCATCATCGGCGATTACGGTGGTGTGCCGCAAGGTGTCGAAGCACGAGCAGAGCTTTACAACGTGCTCGGCCAGCGAGTGGCGAACGCTACACTCCGCCGCTATGGAGAGCGTGCGTTCTACGGCGAACTCGCTGTTGGGCACCTTGCCGCTGGGATGTACTACGTGCGCTTTCTTGCGGGCGACCCAGTTGCGACCGCTGCGGTGCTCATACCGAATTAGTGCTCGCTGAGCACAATCCGATTCCGGAGCGATCCGAGCAGCTCAATCTCGCACTCGACAACATCCCCTGGCTCTAGCCAGCGCGGCGGATCAAAGACCTTGCTGCCGTTGAGTTCCAGCAAACATCCAGTGCCGCACGTTCCTGAGCCGATGACATCGCCGGGGTAGAGCGTCACTCCATAGCTTGCACGCTCGATGATTTGCGCGAACGTCCAGTGCATATCGCGCAAATTGCCGCGTGAAACTTCCTGGCCATTGATGCGTGCAGTCATTGCCAGGTCGTACCGCTCTCCGACAGGCGTCTCGATTCGGCGGGCGGCAAGCTCATCGCGTGTGACAAGGATTGGCCCAAGTGATGTGGCGAAATCTTTCCCCTTCGCAGGGCCGAGATTGAGCTTCATTTCCTGCATCTGCAGTCCGCGCGCGCTCCAATCGTTCATCACCATGTAGCCGGCAATGTATTCATCGGCGCGTTCGGCAGGGATAGTCCGCCCCTCTTTCCCGATGACAATGGCACATTCAAGCTCGAAGTCGAGTTGCTCGCAGTGCTTCGGGAGCACGTGTACATCGCCAGGGCCAGTGATGGCGTGGTGATTGGAGAAGTAGAAAATCGGAATCTCGTCGAACTCTGGAATCATCGGCAATCCACGATTGCGCCGGGCTGCCTCGACGTGTTGGCGAAACGCATAGCCATCCCGAAGGGAGCTGGGGCGCGGGATTGGCGCTTCGAGCACTGCTTGGTCGAGTGGAACGAGTGCGGACGAAAAATCGAGCGATGATGCAAGCTCTTCGAGCGCGCGTGCATCATCCATTGCTGCCTGGCCGAGCCGGAGAAATTCCAGCCCGTCCGATGGCAAATAGCCGAGTGCAAGACGCTTGCCCTGGCGACGAGCCAGCTTGTGCGCTGCGGCAACGTCGAGCAGTCTATCACCAAGAACGAGCGCAAACCGTGACTGCTTCCCTGCGCGGTATGTGGCAAATTTCATCGTTCGGATCGGGATTGTTCAACATGCGGGGATCTGCGATGCAAGATTATCGCAATCGGTGTTTCCATCACTTGGTCGAAGTGCTCCTGAACGTAGCGCCAGCTTGGTGCATCCTGCTGGAGTGCTTCCCAGGAGCTGCGATTATGCCCAAAGAGAAAATCAGCGCGATCGAGTGTTCCGACGACTAACCAATCGGCTCGGTGGAGGTCCTGCTGGAAGTAGCTTCGCCACCGACGGGGGATGCGCGCACTGAAGATCGGCATCGTCGTCGAAAAATGGTACCACTCCGGCTCGCCGAGAAAGAGCGGGAGCTGCGCCATGCATGCCGAAAGCACAAGCACGCGCTCGCCCGATGTGCGATGAGAATTGATGTAGCCAGCGATTTCCCAGAGCGTTGCGCGGTGCAGCACGTTGTGGGCTGGCTGTTCAAATGACAGCGTGTACGCAGTGGGATTCGTTGCTGCTTGCAGCGGGATACGCAGCGAGTACACAAAGCGCGGTAGCGGACCCAATGCAAATGCAGCCAGCAGGAGCGGAACGAGAACCCCAGCTCGAAGTGCCCACGTGCTGCTCTTCCAATAGTTCCATAGCGTGCTGGCAAAGTGGAGTGCTCCAATTGCAGCAAACAGCGCAAGCATCGGAAGTATTCGCCACAGATGCACGATGCCAAATTTCCGCTCGATGATAATGCTCGCAGCAATGAGCAGTGTGAGAAACGCTACCAGATGAACTCGCTCATCCCTGGAGTCAGAGGAGATGGCGATCCATCCCCAGGCTGCCATCGCAACGTTGAAGATCGTGACGTTCTCAGTCGCCACTCGCAGCGTTGCATGCCAGGCGTGCAGGAGTGCTGCAATACTCATCGGCGGTGTACTTGCATAGAAGCGCAGGTACTCGACTGTGTCGGGGACAGTATCCCATGCAATGGTGTGATAGAACACTGCAAAGAAGATCGCGCATGCGATGAGAGCACCACTTGCTACACCGAACCAATGGCGAGCAACGACGGTCCGCGGAGCGTGCCTTCTGGCAAGGTCCCACCCAAGCATTCCAAGCGCGACAATCCCGAATGTGAGCTTGAGCATCACAAGGAGAACGTAGAGCATCCCTTCTGCAACTGCATGCCAGCGGCGTTGCTGCGAGCTTGTTCGAAGCAGGACAAGGAGTGCAAGCGGAATGCCGACGTATGACTCTGGGTGCGAACCCAACACAAACGCGCTACCACTGTAGGTCACCAGGTACAGCACACACACTGCTGCTGCCAACAAATGCCCACCGCTGCGGAAGGCAACCAGTGCCAGCAACGCTGCGCAAAAGAGTTGAAGCGCTGCGTCCACTACCCGATAACTCCACTCGTGCTCACCGAAGATGGTACGTGAGAACGCGAAAGTGGCGTAGATCCCAGGCTGCTTGACCAGGTAATCGTCGGCCAGCGGACGCCCAAGAAGGAGTCGCTCGCCTCCACGCCAGTAGATAGCGTGGTCATGGTACATCGGCATGGCGATGATGATTGCCGATGCACCGACTGCACAGGCAGCGGCAAAAAGCCATGCGGTGCGTTCAGCAGAGCGAATCCTGCTCAGTATTGCGGGCGCCATAGCCCTACTTTGCGGTAAACGTTCCGCAGCGTCCGCTCAGCGACCCGCGCTGCACGCGTAGCACCTTCGACAAGCAACTGTGCAAGCGAGCCTTCGTCTGACCGAATCTGCTGGAAACGTGTTCGCACTGGCTCAAGGTAAGCAACGAGTGCATCAGCGACGGCGGCTTTGAACGCAGCGTATGAAGCGTCGCGGAAACGCTCGACGACCATTTCGATCGGCTCGCCGCTGGCCAGATGGTAAATCTCGATCAAGTTGGAAATCCCTGGGCGGTGTTCGGGGTCATACGTAATCGTTGTGCCAGAATCAGTCACTGCTCGCTGGATCTTCCGGCGAATGGCGTCGTTGTCGTCAACCAGGAAGATGGTCGCATTGTGGTTAGGGTCGGACTTCGACATTTTCTTCCGCGGGTCTTGCAGGCTCATCAGCCGTGCACCGTAGGTTGGGATGTACGGCTCTGGCACGGTGAACGTCGGCGAATACGCGTTGTTGAAACGCTGCGCGAGGTCTCGCGTGAGTTCGAGGTGTTGCTTTTGATCTTCTCCGACTGGGACAAGCTCGGTCTGGTAGAGCAGAATATCGGCCGCCATCAAAATGGGGTAAGCGAACAGCCCAACGTTGACGTTATCGGCATGCTGGGCGGATTTCTCCTTGAACTGCGTCATTCGGCTTGCTTCTCCAAAGCCAGTAAATGTGCTCAGCACCCATGCCAGTTCAGCGTGTGCCGGTACATGCGATTGCACAAAGATGGTCGCGTGTGCTGGTTCGATGCCAGCTGCCAGGTACATCGCCGCGCAATCGAGCGTCCAGCGGCGGAGGTTCGCAGGGACTTGGCGGACAGTCAGTGCGTGGAGATCCACGACGCAGAAGTAGCACTCGTACTGGTGCTGGAGCGCAACCCAATTGCGGAGTGCACCTGCGATGTGCCCGAGTGTGAGCATCCCTGACGGCTGAATGCCGCTAAAAAGGACCTTGCGTGGAGAGGCGTCGTTCATGGGCCGACCTTCGGTGGGGTGGTAGATGATTCCTGGAGAAGCAGCGCTTGCTCCTGCAATCGGAGTTGCTCGATGAGGTCATCGAGCTCGCCATCAATGATCTGCTGGAGGGGATAGTTCTTCGCCTCGCCTTCGAGACGATGGTCCGTGACTCGATTTTGCGGAAAATTGTACGTGCGGATTTTGTCCGAGCGGTCGCCACTTTTGACCATCTCGCGGCGTGCTTGGGAAAGCGACTCTTGTTGGCGCTGGCGCTCGAGCTGGTAGAGCTTGGCTTTGAGCATTTTCATCGCGCGATCGCGGTTGGCGTGTTGCGATCGCTCCTGCTGACATGCGACGACGATGCCTGTAGGAATGTGCCGCAGTCGAACGGCAGTTTCCACCTTGTTGACGTTCTGCCCTCCTTTTCCGCCAGAGCGAAACGTCTCCAGTTCGATGTCCTCAGGACGAATCTCGATGTGAAGCTCATCGTCGAACTCAGGGAAGACCGCAACCGTTGCAGCAGACGTGTGGATGCGCCCGCTCGCTTCAGTCTCGGGGACACGCTGGACGCGGTGGACGCCGCTTTCGTACTTGAGCAAACCGTAGGCGCCCTCGCCGTTGAAGGCGACGCTGACTTCTTTGAAGCCGCCTAAGTCGCTTTCGGTAAAATCGAGCAGCTCGACCTTCCAGCCCTTGCGTTCTGCAAAGCGCGTGTACATGCGGAGAAGGTCTGCTGCGAAGAGTGCAGCTTCCTCGCCGCCAGTTCCTGCGCGGATTTCGAGGATGCAGCTCTTCATGTCGGTCGGATCTTTGGGCAGCAGGAGAATTTTCAATCGCTCTTCGGAGTCTTGAACTTCGCGTTCCAGCCGGCGGATGTCTTCGTAAGCAAGCTCGCGCAAGTCAGGCTCAATCGCTGGGTCCTTGGCTAAGCTTTCGGCTTGCTCGAGCTGGTTGCGGAGCAACAAGTAGCGCTGGCCTTCTTCCGCAATAGGCTGGAGCATCTTGTATTCGCGCCCGAGTGCACGGTAGCGCTCTTGATTGCTCACAATGGCTGGGTCGCTCATCTCGTGCTCGAGCTGGCGAAATCGCTCGATGATGCCGCGAATGCTCTCGATCATGCATCGAAAAAAATCGTTGGGCTGCAAAATTAGCCGTCGTGCACGGCGACAGCGCCGTTATTCGTCAATGGCGGCTGTATGGAACGATGCTCTCGTGTTGTTCGGCTACTATCGTTCGTTGTGCTCGTCGCTCTCGGCGGGTGCGAGAAGGAGTCGTGGGACTTGGTCTCTCCACCGCCGAGTGCGGACAGCATTATGGTGCGGCTGGTCAACTTCACCACTGGTGGTGCATCCTACGCACTCGAGCTCGACGCAATCGTTGCACGGAATCAAACTCAGCAGGTTCCGCCTTCGTCTGCTAGTGCGCTGATCCCATCGCCTGCCGATTCAGCGTATGTGCGTGTACGTGATGCCAACGGCACTGTGGTTCGGGATCAGTCTGTCCGGACGCGCTTTACCAAGCGAACATATGAGACGTTTGTTCTCCTTTCCTCGCCGCGGGGGCAGCCTGATGCTGACACACTCGTGCGGCTTGTGACCAATCCCCAGCCGCTTCCAGCGCTGGGACGAGCGCAACTACGGTTGTTCAACGCGTTGCCTGATACAGCGCTCACATTCGAAGTGCGCCTCGGATGCCCCAGCGGAGCGTACTTCGATCGCCAATCGTTCCGCGGCCTTGGCTCGCCGCACGACCTTCCTGCTGGAGAAATTGTTCTTTCGATTTTGCGCGGAATAGAACCAATCGCAATCGTGCGCGGCAACCTCCAGAGTCAGAGCTTTGCAACACTCATCATCGCGGGGACTGCGGCGACACCACGAATCTTTCTACTCAATGAGCTAAACCCAACGCCAGCAGCACTCGAGGAGCTGCCAACTGTTCCTGTCGCAGAACGCACCGCCGAGCTACGGTGGATGAACGTCTCGCGTTACCAGTTCGATAGCATCCGCATTGCGTCGGTTGGGGTTGTTGCTGCTCGAGGACAAGGGCGATGGTTGAGCGACTATCAGAGGATCCCCGCTTGCGGTGATGTGCTCAGCGACACAATCCAACTGTATTCAAACGGCGTTCTCCAAGATGCGCAGCCGATTTCGATCGAGGTCGGTTACCGCTATACGGTCATCATTGCGGACGCGCCGAATTTCGGCGCCCCCGCGTCGCGCTTGGCAGTGATTAGTCGTGACCGGAGCACAATCCCCGGTGATTCGACCGAGTGGCGTGTGCTCAATGCTGCAGGGCGTGGCCAGTCGCTCACCGCACTGCTCGGTGCCAGACTCGATGGACGCGGTGGCTACCACAACGGAGAGTACCTTGCCAGTGCACTCAGCGATGGGGCGCTGAGCCAGCCGGTGCGTCTTGCTGCGGGCGATGTGCCGCTCATTCTCCGCAGCGGACTACCAGAGCGCATCGCTGCTGTGGCATACGACACTGCCCGCGGCGGACACCAGTACACACTCGCAGTGCTCTCCACTGAAAGCGGAGACGCTGAACTTTACACCATCGCCGACGATGAAGCAAGTGGCGTGATTGCACCGCTTGCGCCAGGGGTCTACGTCCAGGTTGTCAATGCATTCGCTGATCGCACACTGATGAACTGCCAGTTCTCTGGTGGTGTTAGCCGGAGCGGTATCTCACCAACGAATCTACTCGCAACAGTTCTGCCAGCTGGAACTGCAAGGCTCATCGTCAACGGGATCGAGCAAGCGCTCGTGCTCGATCCCAGTCGTGTCGTGAGCGTCATTGCAGCAGGAACTGCGCAAATGCCACGACTCATTGTGCTCGATAGCGTATCGCTTCAGCCGACGACGTTCGTCGCGCGCGTGCGCTGCGTCAATGCTGCGCCGGACGTTCCACTGCTGCGGATGGCGCGAGATCAGCTCGCATCACTCGACCAGTGGGATTCGAACATTTTCGCAGATCGCCTGGCCTATGGCTTTGCTTCACGTCCAGTGGAGCTTGGCCAGCTCCAGCGAATCAACCTTGTGTTTGGAACGCCGGACTCTCCGCCGCACGAGCTCCTCCGCCCTGATGGCTCGGTCAGTTTTGCACTGGGGAAGGCGTACACCGTCGTGTTCTTCGGTACGCACGCAGGTGGCTACAACTTCTTCATTTTCCAAGAGCCGTAAAAAGTAGGAGCGCCCTCACACGAGGGCGCTCCTCTGAGCATTCGGGATCGTCTGATGCACTTAGCGTCCGAAGAACCAATCCACGCCAATTCGAGCAGGCACGATCGAGAATTGCGTGTACGAGGGATCTAACCCCAAGTCGAGCAGGTTGATTTCTCCGCGTATGCCGAATGTAGCGTTCCAGTAGTACGCAACTCCGCCTCCGAGATAAAGTGCTGTTGTTGAACTGCTAACGCCGCTGGTACTGGTACTGCCGTATTCGAACTCAGCATGCAAGTACGGCATCACTCCACTGGTGGTGCTGAAAAGGTAGCGGAAGAACGGAGCAAATGCGAACTGTGATTGCGATTGGCCGCTTTGACTCACGCTTGCAAAGCCGAGCCTCCCTCCAATATGGATGTTGGGGTTGATGGCATAGGTGAATTGCGCACCGGATCCGGAACCCAGTGCGAGTCCAATGCCGAATTGGCCATTGGGTGGCGATTGTGCTTGTGCGGCAAGCGTTGCTGCAATCAGCGCGACGAACGCAGGAAGGAACCTCTTCATACAACTAACCCTAGCATTGGTGAAACAACACAGCATTGCCCCTTTGGGGCTTGTGCGAAAATACGTGATAACCTGCCACTTGATGCAAAATGGTTTTCGACAAAAAAGGAGCAGCCGCTAATGCAGGACGAAGAACGCCTTCATCGCTTGGCGCGGCCCAGCCTGGAGCCGCACAAAGTACGTTCCTGCGGCTAAACGCTCTGTGGGGAGCAGAACTGTACCGTTCCCGCTTGCATAGTCGCCTGCATCATACGCGGTGATGCGGCGACCGCAGGCATCGTGAATGGTAACGCTTACCCGCGCTGGAGCGGGCAGCGTAAAAGAGAGCACTGCGTGCGTTGTGCAGGGGTTAGGCGTAATCGAAAGTGACTGTACAAGCGCAGCATCTTCCCACGGAGCGACCGAGCTGGTTTGCTGGAACAGTGGCAGCGGACTGAACTCACGGAAGAGCACCGTCTGGAGCGTTGTCATTGGTGCGCCGAACCATTGAAGGAGGGCTGCAGCGTACACTTGACGGTAGTCGAACTCCATGAGTAGGTCGCCGCGACTGTCGAGGTTTGCTAAATCGGGGTCGTGGCCGAGAACTTGTCCGCCGAGCACGTGCTCTCCGAAGACAAACAGTGGTGCTGCCGTTCCGTGGTCGGTCCCGCGACTGCCATTTTCCATCACGCGCCGACCGAATTCCGAGAACGTCATGCCGACGACGCGATCAGCAACGCCCAGCCCGCGGCAGTCGTCGAGGAAGAGCTTGACAGCATCCCCAAGTTGCTGGAGCAGTTGTGGATGTGTACCCGTGAGGGCTCCTTGGTTGATGTGTGTGTCAAACGTGTTGCCCCCAATGCTGACCAGGTAGAACTTCGTCGTGAGTCCTCCTGCGATGAGCCGTGCGACGATCCGCAAGCTTTGTGCGAGCGGGTTATCGGTTGGGTAGGTGACAGTGTTGGTTTTCTGCCGATCGGCAGCACGTTTGACTGCCTGAGAGTAAAGTTGGGACGAGCGTTCGACGGTGCGCACAAATTCAAGCTCGCTGCCACCGAGTGTTGCAGGGGCCTCGTCGTACAGCGAGTTGGTGCCTTGCTGATCAACAAGCGAGTAGAACGACTCTGGATCGCGGAAAGTGATGCCGAGCGAGCCGCGATTGCCTTGGAAGCCGAGCGAGAGCGTCGTTCCAATCTGCACTGCAAGCGGTTCATCGGGAAGTTGCTCGGGGAAGCTCGGTGCGAGTGTTTCCAGAAAGCGCCCAACCCAGCCGCTGCTTTTGAAGACATCGCTATCGGTTGCGGTCAGCCAAATGTCCGTTCCACGAAAGTGTGAGCGGTCGGGGTTGGGGTAGGTGACGTTCTGCACAATGGCGAGCCGACCATCGGCGAACAGCTCGCGGAACCCACGGAGCGATGGATGCCAGCCCAGCGTATCGGTCAACGGCAGCGTTTGGCTTTTGGGGATTGCTAGTGTTGGGCGGGCTTGATAGTAGAGTGGGTTTTCGACTGGGATGATTGTGTTGAGTCCGTCGTTGCCACCAGTGAGTTGAATGAGCACGAAGACGCGATCGCTTCCGCCAGTGAGTTGCTCGAGTGCACGCAGCGTCGGTGACATCGCGAGCGCGTTGATGCGAATACCTCCAAGGCCGGTTACCAGCGAGGTGAGCGCAAGCCCACGGGCCGAACGCTCGAGGAATTCACGTCGTTTCATTGTATCACCCATCAGAGAAGTTGGTATTCAGGAAGCGTCATGATTGCTTTGAGCAGCGAGCGAAGCCGCAGTTCGACATTCGGCATCGAAAGGCTCCACTCGTACTCCGGCGCGCCGAGCAGAAGCGCATCGAGCAAGTACTCTTGCGTTTTCGGTCCAGGTTCAAGTGCTAAGAGAAATCGCGCCACGTCGCGGACAAAATCCCGCGCTGATGCATTCGAGCTGAACGATTCTGCGAATGCGCGGACGTTCGGTGCTGCAGGGAAGTTCTGGAAATTGTCGTTCCGTTTACCTTCGACGAAGTACTCGGCGATACGTTCGCGCAAGGGGTACGTGTTCGTGTTGATCCAGAGGTGGTGTCCCTTCCAGCCTTCGACTGTCGGTGGGTTGAGCAGTTCGAGTGTGAGTTTTGCCATTCGTTCGACGCCGTAGTCGAGCGGGAGTTGGTCGAAGTTCAACTGGCGGCACATACCGACGATGAACTCGATGGGGCTTTTGATAATAGCGCCGCGCACCTGTGGATCGAAAAAGTGCTCGCTGGCAAGCAGCACTTCGAGCACTGGGCGTAGCTCGTAGTTGTTGGCTTTGAGCAGTTGCGCAAGTTGCTCGACAATGTCCGGGTTCGGGACGTCGTACACAAACGTTCGGTAAATCTTCGTTGCGATAAAGCGTGCGGCTTGGTCTTGCTCGAAGATGATTCGGATGATGTCGTCTGCGTTGAAATTGCCGCGTTGCCCGAGAAATTCCTTGACACCTGGATCCCAGAGCTGCGGGTTGAAGACGCCGCGCATTCCTTGAATGCGCCAGCCGGTCAATGCGCGGGCTGCCTCGACGATGTCGCGTTCGGTGTAGTGGTTGACACCGAGCGTGAACAGCTCGAGTAGCTCGCGTGCGAAGTTCTCGTTGGGATTACCTTTGATGCTGGCAACGTTGTCGAGGTAAATGAGCATTGCTGGATCAGCGACCATTGCTCGTGCGAGTTCGCGAACATTCCCCCACGCCATTTGGCGAAATGTTTGGTTCTGAAGGTACATGTACTGCGGGTAGTACACCTTCAGGTAGTCCGAGCAGTAGTGATTGTGCCAGAAGAAGACGAGCTTTTCGCGGATGGAGAATCCGTCGTTGATCATCAGCTGCAGCCACCACCGTTGGAGCTCCGCGTAGCGGCGATAGTACTCCTGCAGTCGTGCATCGGGTGAGGGGAACGATTCTGTTGCAGGATCAACCGTGGCCCATGCAGGCGGCGTTGGTTGCGTGGTATTCGATAGCAGCGCGGAAATTGCCTGGCGGGGTGTCATCGTCATGGCGCGCTCAACATCAGCGCGCGAAACCCCGAACGTTGTGCGGCCAAGCAAGTGGAGCGCATCTTCGCGGCTCAAGGTACTCTCTGGGCGGTAGGGGTCAAGCCCACTGCTGGTCGCGAGCGGTTCCTTTGGGTTTTGGCGTACAAGTCGCCAGAAAAATTCACGACGGTTCATAGGAGTGCACCTCGTTAGTGGGTGTTGCAGCCGCTCTGCGCGAAAATATATCGGCAATCGCAACAAACCAAATGCGTTGATGATTGATTGGTACGCCGCAATTTTTGTACCGCAGGCTGTTTTGTTCGTAACGCCAAACGTTCCATGCGAACATTCGCTGATGCATTTCTCCGTTGGTACGAGTCGCTCCGCTTTCCTGAGCCGGTTCCCGATGGTATCGAGGTGCTCGATCCACGAAGGGATGAGCGTGTGCGCCGGACAGT
Organism: bacterium HR20; assembly: GCA_002898675.1. Classification (GTDB taxonomy): domain Bacteria; phylum Bacteroidota; class Ignavibacteria; order Kapaibacteriales; family NICIL-2; genus NICIL-2. The sequence goes on along the minus strand of BEHW01000035.1, from coordinate 598 downwards.
CCGTGCGTTTGCCGAGCGGTACTATGGCGATCGGAATCCCCGGATTGGAGTGTTCGGCATCAACCCTGGTCGCTTCGGTGCAGGGGTGACCGGAATCATCTTCACCGATCCAGTGGCGCTCCGCGATGAATGCGGAATTCCCAACGACCTAGGCGAGCGTCGCGAACTCTCGGGGACGTTCGTGTATCGCACGATTGCGGCGTTCGGAGGGCCGGAAGCCTTCTACGCCCGCTTTTACCTTTCGGCACTTTCACCGCTCGGGTTTGTTCGCAATGGCAAGAACCTCAATTTTTATGACGATCCGGCATTAGAAGCGGTTGCACGTGGATTCATCGTGGAATCACTCCGCGCGCAGAAAGTATTCCCGCTCCGCAGGGAGGTTGCGATTATCCTCGGCAGTGGTAAACTTCGGACGATTGCTGAGCAACTCAACGCTGAGCATGGATTTTTCGAGCGTCTGCTGTTTTTGGAGCATCCACGCTTTGTCGCCCAGTACCGCCGGCGTGAGATGGATCACTACGTCGAGCGGTATGTTCGCACCTACCACGAAGCATTGACCCTCTGCGGACTGGACTAACATGACCCAAACGTTCGGTCG
>BEHW01000034.1 GCA_002898675.1 bacterium HR20 | reverse complement strand
TGCTCTAGCGATGGTAGCGGCCGGAGCGCAATCCCGCGCATATACTTGCGGAGAACGCGGTAGCTTGCCACCGACATCGCCCGCTCCTCGATGCCGAGTCGCTTGACACCGCGGCTGCGGCAGATCGTGGCAACGTCTGGGAGTACCTCGCGCGTGATGTGGATGACCAGGTTCGGCAACTGCGCAAGCTCTGTTTTGACTTGCTCAGCGTAGCGATCGTCAGTGAAAAAGTGTACGCTCCGCTCCAGCACGAGCACAGTAGCATTCGATCCCGAAAAGCGCGTCAAGTAGCGGATCGAAGGCAAATGCACCAGCAACGCTGCATCGAGTTTTGCTGCGTGCACTGCCTGGCGGAGCTGGCGCAGTCGCCAGCGCTGCGGGTCAGGCTGCATGCTGATTTCTCGGAGGTGCCGGTGGCTTCGGCGTTGTGCCGAAGACGTAATCCCACAGCGGGTTGCTCACACCGAACGCGCTGTGCGGATCAACGTAATGGTGCTTCATGTGGTAGGCTTTCAGGAACCTACCGATCCGCCCGCGGAGCGCCCAGTGGTGCGTCATGTAGTGAATTGAATCGTAGGCGACATAGCCCGCGACAAATCCCGCAAAAAATCCTTCGTGCCACCCCGGAGGAAAGAGCACCCCGTAGACCATGTAGAGCGCAGTCGCCAACGGGACGCTCACCAGAAGCGGCATCACCAGCCGCGTGCGGTCGCGCGGATAGTCATGGTGCACGCCGTGGACGAGAAAGTGGAGCTTCTTGCCCAGCTCGCTTTTCGGCTCGTAGTGGAAGACAAAGCGATGGAAGACGTACTCGAAGAGTGTCCACCCCACAACACCGAACGCGGCAATTGCCACGACTTCGTACCAGGTCAGCAACTGCGCGGCGCGATAGATCATCCACAGCACTACGGGGACGTACACAACCACCGGTGTTGCTGGGTGAATGTGCGAAAAGTACTCCAGGATGGGGTTCTTGAAGAGCCGGACGGTTTCATCCTTGTTGGATACGTAGAGCGCCATCGCACACGACCGCAATGGTGGGACACAATCGCGGTGCGAAATTACGCAACGCAGCTGCGGCGGAGCCACGCGTTGGCCGCCGGACCGCCAGCCCCCATCGTAATTTGCGGCTGGAACATCTCCAAGTGCGATAGCAATGACAGCTCCTTTTTCAGCACTGGTTGAAAAGCACCGTTCGACAATCGAAGCTGCGACAGCAGCCTGGCGCGAGCGCACGTTCTATGCGCACTGGCCCGAAATTCCAAGCGGCAAGATTTACGGCGAGGATGCACCGAGCGAAGGCAAACGCCGTTTCGACGCGCAGCTTGGCAAGCCGTTCGACCGCTTGCTCCAGCGGGATGCGCAATCGTGGCATGGCCAAGAAGAATCGCCCTACGGCTTTGCACTTGGGATCACGTACCCCGTGCTCAGTCCAGATGTGCTCGTTGCCAACGCCCGACGAGCAGCACCGAGCTGGGCAGCACTATCGCCTGCGGTGCGTGCTGCTGTGCTCGTCGAAGTGCTCGAACGCGCAGCAGCAACGTTCTTCGAGCTTGCGCATGCGACCCAGCACACTACCGGCCAAGGGTTCGTGATGGGGTTCCAAGCCTCTGGGCCACACGCGTTCGACCGCGCACTCGAAGCAGTTGTCGCTGGTCTGTGGGCGCAGGAGACGTTCGCCAGCACTGCGACGTGGACAAAACCAATGGGGAAAACCAGCGTTACGCTCACCAAGCGCTACCGCATCCGTCCGCGCGGGATCAACGTCACAATTGGTTGCTCGACCTTCCCAGTGTGGAATAGCCTTCCCGGCATGTTCGCCAGCTTGGTCACCGGGGCGCCGACCATCGCGAAAGCGCATCCGCAGGTCGTCTATCCGCTTGCCGTCGTCGTCTCGGCACTGCAGCAAGGGTTGAGCGACCTCGGCCTTGATCCGCACCTTGTTCAGCTCGCAGTACCGACGCCCTACGAGCCGATGACGCACGCGCTCGTCAGCACACAAGGCATCGGCACGGTTGACTATACCGGCTCGACTGCATTTGGGCAGGAACTCGAACGCTTCTGCGCCGAACACGGCATCGTCTGCTTTACGGAAAAGTCCGGCGTCAATCCCATCTTGATCGAAAGCGTCGAATCGCTCGATGCAGCACTGGAAAATCTTGCCTTCAGTCTTTGCCTCTACTCGAGCCAGATGTGCACCGCTCCGCAGAACATCTTCATTCCTGCCCGTGGCGTTGCGGAGCGTTCGAGCGGACGGACGATTCCCTACCGCGACGTCGTCGAGCGGCTTGTTGCTGCCATTGATGCACTCGTGAGCAATGAGAAAGTCGGCCCGGGCACCTGCGGTGCAATCCAAAATCTGGCAACGCTGGACCGGATCGAACGTGCCCGCACGCTGGGACTGCCCATCCTTCGCCAGAGCACGCCGCTTCAACATGCGGAGTATCCCCATGCCCGCACCGCAACGCCGCTGCTCCTGGAAGGCGATACCCGCCAGCGCGCCCACTACGAACACGAATGGTTCGGGCCGATTGCGTTCGTCATCCCGGTTGCGTCGTTCGAACACGGCCTGGAGGAAATCGTCGGCTCCGTCGAGCGCTGCGGTGTACTCAGCACGTTGATTTACACAACCGACGAATCGCTCCTGCGCACTGCCGAAGATGCCCTCATCGAAGCAGGTGCACCAGCGGCGTTCAACTTCACCGGCCCAGTCTGGATCAACCAGTCAGCGGCATTTAGCGATTTCCACGGCACCGCTGCCACACGCGCAGGCAATGCATCCTACACCGATCTGGCGTTCGTCGCTGCGCGTTACTCGGTCATTGGCACTCGCATCGGCAGCTAACAGGCGTTTTACTTCCTCCGACGATGATGCTATGCCCTGGTTCCAACGGAAAACCAAGAACATCCAGGAAACCTCGCCGCGGGAAATGCCCGATGGGCTCTGGACCAAGTGCGACCGCTGCGGGGAGATCATCTACAAAAAGCAGCTCGAAGAGCATGCCTACACGTGCCCCAAGTGCAACTACCACTTCCGAATCGGCACGGCGCAGTACGTCAAGTTGCTCTTCGACGACGGCACGTTCGTCGAAACGGACACGCACATTCGCTCGGCCGATCCATTGGAGTTTGTGGACACCAAACCCTACACCGAACGGCTCCGCGATGCGTACCGCCGCTTCGGTCCGAGCGATGCACTCACGATCGGCTATGGCAGCATTGGCGGCCAGCGCATTTCGTTCGGCTGCATGAACTTCGCCTTCATCGGTGGTTCGATGGGGTCGGTCGTGGGAGAAAAGTTCGTTCGTGCAGTGCGGCGTTCGCTCCAGGAGCGAATTCCGCTGGTAGTGATCTCCGCTTCCGGTGGTGCGCGCATGCAGGAAGCAGCATTTTCGCTTATGCAGATGGCGAAAACGAGCGCTGCGCTGACGGAACTCTCCGATGCAGGGTTGCCCTACATTTCCGTGCTCACCGATCCGACCACCGGCGGTGTGAGTGCCTCCTTTGCGATGCTCGGCGACATCATCCTCGCCGAGCCAGGCGCTCTCATCGGATTTGCTGGTCCGCGTGTGATCGAGCAAACAATTCGCAAAAAGCTCCCCGAAGGATTCCAGAGCGCTGAATTCCAGCTCGAGCATGGCTTTGTGGACATGATCGTCCATCGCAAAGAGCTGCGTCCGACGATCATTCGTCTCCTCCGTCTGCTGACCTAACGCGCCAGCGACGCTGCGCGATACCCCAAGCTGCAATCATTGCCAGTCCGCCAATGCCCATGCACATCGGCAGCCAATCACCGGCGCGGACGTAGAACGTCGTTCCGCGCTGGGGTATCACCGGTGCTGCGATACATGTCGCAACGCGTGCCGGCGCGAGAAGCAGCGCGCTGCCAGTTGGTGCGATGAACCCCGTTCTTCCGCTGTTGGCGCAGCGCGCGATCGGACGCCGAGTTTCGATGGCGCGCATCTGTGCAATTGCAAAGTGCTGGTCCGGCCCCGGTGTACCGTCATACCATGCATCGTTGGTGATCACCACGAGCACATCGGCTCCTGCTCGCACGTAGTCAGCTGCGTAGTTGGGATAAATGCTCTCGATGCAGATCATCACCCCAAGCCGTGCGAGCGTGTCGCCGCGGACGAGCGGCAACACCGTTGCGCCGGGACCTTTCGCCCAACTGGAGATCCCAACGCCCCACTGGAGCAACCGCGCAAGCTCCGGGAATGCATCGGAGAACGGCATGTACTCGCCAAAGGGTGTCAGTCGCGATTTGCGATGCACCGGAAAGTGGGTAGCTCCTGGCGCAACCAGAATTGCTGCATTGTACGCTCTGACTGGGTGATAGCCCTCGACGTCAGCAAACCCAGTCAGGACTGCTGTGCTCGTACTGTCGCACCACGACCGGATTTGCTGGAGAAGCTCTGCTCCACTGGCATCGAGCAAATTGACCGGCAGTGCAGTCTCACTCCAGATTGCCAAATCAAAGCTTGCATGCCGACGCAGCGAATCTTGCAGCCGACGGTGCTCAGCGAGCATTGGCTGCATATCGGCGTACGCCCACTTGCGCCACGGGTTGATGTTCGCTTGCACCAGCGCAATCCGCAACGGCGGTGCAGGCGAGAGGGTAAAGTCCAGCAGCCGCACCACTCCGTACACGAGTGGAACGATCAGCACAGCGAGCATTCGACCGCCCAAGTGCAGCGCCGCACGTCCCGGACTGGCAAGCACTGTGCGACGACGCTCGAGCGCATCTGCCACCCAATCGTAGATGACGGCATTGAGCGCAATGACCACAAGACTTACCCCCCAGACACCCGCCAGATCGGCGATCTGCGCCAGTGCCAGATTTCGCAGCTGGGTGTAGCCAAGCGCCAGCCATGGATAGCTCAAGTCACCGAGCGAATGCAGCCACTCAACGGCGACAAATCCAGCAACCATCACTGCCAGCGCCCATCGCCGTGGCATTGCGCGCTTCCGTAGCATCGGATAGAGCGCAAGCGCTGGAATCAGAAAGAGCGGATGAACCAGCCACAGCACTGCTCCCGCGACCATCAAGTAGGGATCCGTCTCAGGTTGCCAACTCATCACCCACCAGTTGGCTGCGCCATGCCATGCCCAGCCGAAAAGGTAGAGCACGGCGCCCCAGCGTCCTCTGCGCTGGATTGCTTCGTCGAGTACCGCAAGGAGTGGCACAAACGCAATCCACGCAAGCGGACCGAGAATTGTCGGCGGATAGGCACTCCCAACCGCCGCGCCAGACACCAGCGCAATGCCCCACCGCCAGCGCCATATCCCAGTGGTGCGTTGCTCAGGAGGATTCGATGCTGAGGCTGCACCACGACGAGATCTGCCTCCCCAAGCGAACCACGTGCGACTGGCCATTGGCTACCGCCCTCTGCGTACTCAGAGACCTGCAGCAAGCTGGAACGTCACGGGGACTGTCGCTCGCCCTTTTTCCTGTCCCGATGCAGGATCGAGTGCGATGACCGTTGTGCCGCTTTCGTCCGTTGTCCAGAGGATGACCAAGTTGCGTGCAAAATCATAGGTTCCGCCAGCTGCAGCACTCGGAAGGATCGTCCCCAGCATCCGCTGACCAGCCATGTCTGCCATTTGCACCTCGCTATCGAGCAGCACAAACGCTGTTGCCGATGGTGTTGTGATCAAGCCGCGGGGTACCGTTGCGAGCGCATCGCGGTAGAGCTGCGCCAGTTCAATTTGCGCACCGACACTTCCAGCGAACGGATCGTAGAAGGTCAGCATCGCAGCCGAGGGCGACTCTGCTGCCGAAAGCTTGCCGCTGCCGAGCGAAACAATCGCAAAGCTTGTCGCTGGGTCACTCCCACCACCAACGAACGTGGGATACGGAGCGACAGGCACAACTGCCACAACCGCATTCGTGCGCGTATCAATGATGCTGACCGTTCCATCGGCTTGGTTGCAGACCGCCACACGGTTCCCCATTGCAGCAATGCCGCGTGGGGCATGGCCGACGGTGATTGTGCCTACCACCTGAAAGACCGTCACATCGAGGATGCCAACGGTCGAATCGCTATAGGCGATGTAGCCGGTCGTCGCGTTCGCAAAGCAAATCCCGACGGGGGTGTGAGGTGCAGTCGGCACTTGTGCAACTGACCGGAACGTTGCAGCGTCAAGCACGACGATCCGTTGCCGATCGGGCTGCACCAGAAAGAGCATCGAGCGGAACTGCGCAATCGCAGCGACCGTTCCCTCGAGCGGTCCGCCGTTTGCGCTGGCATAGACGTCCGGATTTTCCACTGTGCCTTTCGGGAAGCTATAGAGCGCAAGCTGCGACTGCCCACTGCCGGACTGGACGATGAGCATCTTCCACTGCACTGGTACGGCCGAGACAAGCCCGTCGCTTGGGCATCCCCCCAGACCGAGCGAGAGCAAGAGTGCTGCCACTGCCACCACCACCCGCGCAGCGCTGCGACGTGCTTCCATTGCGATGACCTCTACGAGGGAACAACTGGTAACTACTCGTGCAAAAGTAACGTTGCCAGTTGCTCTGCCGCATCGCGGGCGACAAGGCTGCCGAGCGCGACCCCCATCCCGTTGCACCCAAACGCCTCCAGGACACGTTCGCTGCACCACGCAATGGCGGGAAGCGCTGGCTCTCGAAAGCCCATGATCCCCGCCCAGCGCTGCGCAATGCGCACTGTTGCGCCTGGAACAATCACCGAACGGAGGTACTCCTCCAGTTGCGCTTGGATGCGCTCGGTAATGGCAAGCTCATCTGTTGTTTCTCCCTCGAAATCGAGGTTGCGCCCGCCACCGAAGAGAATGCGTGTCCCAACGTTGCGGAAGTAGAAGTAGCCTTCGTCGAAGTGAAAGACCCCATCCCACGGCAGCTCGTCGAGCGGTTCGGTGATGAGCACTTGTCCGCGCCCTGGCGTTGCCTGCACACAGCTGCCGAGCGCGGGCGCAAGCGCGTTGGTAGCGACTGCCACAGCACACGAACGGAAGCGCAGCTCCCCCGCCGATGGCGATCGTGCAATCAGCGTCACAGCTCGTTGCTCGGTTTCAATGCGTTCAACTGGCGTACCGCACAGCACAAGTGCGCCGCGACTGGCGACGTAGCCAAGGAGCGCGCGCATCATGCGCCCGGTATGGATGCGCCCTTCGTGGGGCAGCTCGAGGAGGTGCTCGACTGCGGAGCCAAAGCCAAAGCTCGCGATACGTTCATCGGCTCGTCGCACGTACTCGTTGCCAAAGATCGGTCGAAGGAGCGCGTTGAGTTCATCGAGCCAGTCGAGGACACGAGTATGCCTTCCCCAGAGCAGCTCATAGCCGCCGCATTGCTCGAATCCAATCGCACGATCGCCGAGCCGCGAGCGAAGCCGCTCCAAGCCGCGCTTGCGCTGCTCGACCAGCTGGCAGACCTTCTCGATCCCGAGCGTCGAGGCATCGCGCACCAATTCCGTCGGAGAGCCAAAGCACGCAAAGCCAGCGTTCTTCGTACTTGCGCCGGTCGGGAGCGAGCCACGTTCGAGCACAACAACGCGCAGCTCCGGCTGACGTTCGAGTAGCTCGGCTGCGATCGAAAGCCCGATGATGCCTGCACCGACGATGCACACATCGGCTCGGAGGAATTCCTCCTGCTCCCAGAACGAAACCGTCGCCATCGCGTTCATCTCCTTGGTGAAAATCAGCCCGCAGTCAGGTAATGCACTGCCAGTGCTGCGATGCTCGCAGCCAGCAGCGCTGGTGCGATGCGCCGAACGATTGCGCGAGGTTGCGTTCCAGCAAGCTGCGCCGAGAAAATCACCACTGCTGCCAGCGGGGACATCGTTCGTCCCAGTGATGCCCCAATTGCTCCGAGCGCACCGAGTCCGACGCTCCGATCAACTCCGATGGCTGGGGTAAGTCCCGGCAGGACAGCTTTCGAGAACGTCACACTCGGTGCAGTCCCCGAACCGGAGAGCACCGCCAAGCCGAGCGTTGCGTACATGCTCAGCACTGGTGCAAGCGCTGCAGCATCGTAGAGCCACCCGACCAGCCGCTCGATTGCACCAATCGCTGCTAAGCCTTCGAGAAAACACGCCGCTGCGATGATGATCGAAATGACGTTGGCAAAACCGTAACCAAGCCCTTCGAAGAAGCTCCGAACAAGCTCGGACGCTCTTGGCCAATGCAACGCAATCGCCAGCCCCGTACACGGCACCATCACGTGCGTCACCGGAACGCCATTGGGGTAGAGCGCAGCAATCGCCGGCACGAAATGCCACTGCGGCAAGAGCACAAACAAAAGCACGATCGGCAGTGGCGGAAGCATCGCCTTCAGAATCGAACGAGGCTGCGCCTGGAGCAACTCGGAAGCTGGCGCTGAGCGCTCCGAACGCAGAGAGAGCGTGAGCACGACGGTTGCGACCGCGAATGCAACAAGTTGCGGAAGCAGCACTGCACCAATCGCAGAGTGGATCGGCGCGCCTGTTGCCCGTGCGATCGTGACGATGTCCGGCTCGCCTGGGTTGAACAAATTTCCACCGACCGAGCACCCAAGCACGAGCACCGCTCCGCTGGCAACACTGCTATAGCCGGCGCTCTGGAGTAGCGGCACCAGAATCGGACCGACAGCAGCCGCTGCCGCAGTCTGGCTGGTAATCGCCATGTTGACCAAAAACCCGACCGCGCAACCACCCGGGACCAACGCCCACCCAACGCGCTGCAATGGCGCGGTGAGGAGTTCCACCATTGCACGGTCTGCCCCGAGTGTGCGGAGGACGAACGCATAGCCCATCGCTGAGCAAATGGGACCAACAATTCCCCCATCGCCCATCACACGGAGGAATGCGTCGAGCAAGCGGTGGGGCGCTCCAACGAGCGCTGTCAGCAGCGCACCCGCACCGATGAGCACAAGGCGGACATCCGCCCCACGCCAAACCGCGATGAGCACACCGATGCTGATAGCGAGTGCTGCGCCGAGCTGCCAGTCCATCTTTAGGTGCTCCGCTCCAAACGTGTTTGTCGTGTCATGCGATGACGAGCGTTTTGACGTTGACAAATTCCCGAATGCCGAAGACCGACAGCTCACGCCCCCAGCCGGAATCCTTGATCCCGCCGAAGGGGAGTCGCGGATCTGATCGCACCTGGGCGTTGACGAAAACTGAGCCGGCTTCTAACCGCGCAGCGATGCGTTCGGCGCGCTCCAAATCGCTGGTGAAGATTGCAGCGCCTAACCCATAGGCGCTGCGGTTGGCCAACGCGAGAGCATCTTCATCATCGCGTGCGGGGACGATTGCCGCCAGCGGACCGAACGTCTCTTCGTCGAAGGCAGGCATGCCAGGCGAGACGTCGCTGAGGACGTATGGACGAACGAACGTGCTTCCAGCAGTGCCTCTGCCGCCTTCGAGCAAAACGCGCGCGCCACGCTCGATGCTCTCGCGTGCTTGGTGCAGGAGCATTTCTGCCAAATCGTTTCGCGCCAGTGGGCCGAGCACGGTAGCCTCATCGAGCGGATCGGCCGGCTCATAGCGGCGGATGCGCTCGACGACCATTTCCTCGAAGCGCTTACGGATTGGCTCGGCGACGATGAAGCGCTTGGCTGCAATGCAGCTTTGGCCACTATTGATCATCCGCGCTGCGACGCACGTTTCTGCAGCGAGTTCCAGCTCGGCATCGTCGAGTACAAGGTAGGCATCGCTTCCGCCGAGTTCGAGGACGGTTTTCTTGAGCGCACTGCCTGCAGTAGCGGCAACGATACGCCCAGCGCGGGTACTGCCAGTGAGCGTCACTCCTGCAATGCGGGGATCGCCAATCAGCGTGGCAATCTGCTCGTGCGAGGCAACAACGGTGGTGTACACTCCAGCAGGCAGCACCTGGTGCATGACGTCCTCGAGGAGCAAGGCGCACCCGGTCACCTCTGGCGAAGGCTTGACGACGATGGTGTTGCCCGCAAGGATTGCTGGAATTGCAGCGCGGATGATCTGCCAGTAGGGGAAATTCCACGGCATGATAGCAAGCACAACACCGAGCGGCTCCCACTGGACACGGCTTACACGAAACTCCGTCGGGATTGGGAGTATGGAAAGTGCATCGGGCGCTTGACGAGCGATCGAGCGACATGCCCAGGCACACTTTTCAACTTCGGCGCGCGCTTGCACAATTGGCTTGCCCATCTCGAGCGTTGCAAGCTTGGCAGCATCCTCCCGCCGATGGTCGAGCACCTCGGCAATACGCTCCAAGAGCTGGCAACGCTCCGCAAGCGGCACGGTCCGCCAGTAGTGTTGTGCGCTGTGAGCTTTGGCGAGTGTGCGATCGAGTTCGGCATCGCTCATGACTCGATAGCGCGCGATGACTTCGCCTGTGGCTGGATTGCGGCTGACAAATTCCATTCGAGTTACCTGCACGCGTGGCTTGAAGACTTCCTGCTCTGCGAAACTACAGCGCCTGCTGCGTGCCGCGACAGTAGTTTTGCATCCATTCACCACCCTGCGCACTGCCGATGTCCTCCCAGGAACTCATCGAACGCGAGCAGAGCGTCCTCTACCCGATTTACCGGCGCCTGCCCATCGCCATTGCCTCGGCCAGCGGCTGCTGGATCACCGACCTTGATGGGCGGCGCTATCTCGACTTGATCAGTGGCATCGGTGTCAATGCCCTTGGACACGGTCATCCGCGCGTCCTCGAGGCTGTCCGCCAACAGATGGAGCGGTACATGCACGTATCGAACCTTTTCTACCAAGAGCCGCAAGTTTCGCTGCCAGAACGTCTTTGTCGGCGAACGGGCTACGCTGCCGTCGTGTACTCCAATTCGGGTGCCGAATCCTGGGAAGCAGCAATCAAGCTCGCGCGCCGGTGGGGACACCGCAACGGCAAGACCGGGGCGATCATCACCTTCAGCGGAGGTTTTCACGGGCGCACGTACGGCGCGCTCTCGACGATGGACAAACCACTCTACAAGGACGGCATGGGACCATTTCTGCCGAACGTGGAGATCCTGCCGTACAACGATCCCGACGCACTCGAGGCAGCAATCACCGATCACACGTGCGCTGTTGGGCTGGAGTTTATCCAGGGTGAAGGCGGCATCGTCGAAGCAACACCTGCGTTCGTCGAGCGCATTGACCTGCTGCGGAAGCGGCATGGCTTCCTCCTCATCGCAGATGAAGTGCAGAGCGGGTGTGGGCGGACAGGGGACTTTTTTGCATTCGAGCGCTTCGGCATCCGTCCGGACATCGTCACACTGGCAAAGGCGCTCGGCGGTGGACTGCCCCTTGGCGCAGTGCTCGTGAGCGCGGCATTACTCGACGTCTGGGAACGCGGGCAACACGGAACGACCTACGGCGGCAATCCGCTGGCGTGTGCTGCTGGCTGCGCCGTCCTCGATGCACTCGTTGGCGATGCTGATGGCGATGCTGGGCTGCTTGTTCATGTGCGGAATCTTGGCGACCGGATCCGTGCTGATCTCGAAGCACTGCGCGCCGAGTATCCATGGCTTGTTCGCTCGGTGCGCGGTCGTGGATTGATGCTCGGATTGGTCTTGAGCGAGGATGCAACGCATCTTCGGGATGCATTACTCCGCCGCGGGATTATTGCGAACGCTACGGCAACGCATGTCCTTCGCCTGTTGCCACCGCTCATTCTGACGGAGGAAGAATGGGCAGTTGCGCTCGCTGCGCTTGTGGATGCACTTGCCGAACGTGCTACGGCGAAAGCCGCTGACGCTGCCATCCAGCCGTAGTCCGCTCATAGCGGAAACGGTCGTGGAGACGGCTTTCGCGACCCTGCCAGAATTCGAACGCGTGGGGACGAACTGCATAGCCACCCCACCACGGCGGAACAGGGATGGAATCGCTGTGTGCGAACTGCGTTGCGTACCGTTCGAACGCTTCCTCCAGCTGCGCGCGGCTCTCCAGCGGCATGCTCTGCCGCGATGCCCACGCTCCGAGTTGTGCAGCTCGGGGACGCGTGGCAAAGTACGCGGACACTGTATCCCGATCGAGCAAGCGCGGACGGCCCTCGATGCGTACTTGGCGCTCGAGCTCTGCCCAGTAGAACAGGAGCGCTACCTGCGGATTAGCGGCAATTTCCCTTGCCTTGCGGCTTTCGAGGTTGGTGTAGAAGTGCAGTTCTCCATCCACGATGCCCTTGAGCAGCACCATACGCGTTGAGGGTGCGCCACGATCATCGGCAGTTGCGAGTACCATCGCATTTGGTTCGGGAAGGTTTGCTGCGATTGCGTCGGCAAGCCAGCGGTCAAGTTGCACGAGCGGGTCATCGGCAATCGAACGTTAATCGAGCGCAGCGCTGCGATACTCGCGGCGGAGCGCAGCAAGCTGATCGGCACTGAGCATCGGCATCGAGAGGAAACTGTGTGCACTAAAACGCAAATCTACGCCACCCCGAGTGCCGCAGGCACGATTGTATCTTGCCACACAAAGAACTCTGCAACATCGGAGCAATGACACCCAGGACCATTCGCCTCATCGGCTTCCCCAGCGACTTAGGCGCCGGACGCCGTGGCGTGGATATGGGACCGAGCGCCCTTCGTATCGCAGGAATCAGCGGAGCGCTCGAAGCGCTGGGATACCGAGTCAGCGATGGCGGCGATGTCGCAGTTCGTGGCCAGGAGGTGCAGCGGATTCGGAATCAGCGGCTCAAGTATCTACCGGAGATTGCACGTGCCTCGCGGTTGCTCGCCGCGCAGGTTGCGCAGGCGCTTCGTGAGGGCGCATTCCCCATCGTGCTCGGCGGTGATCATTCGCTCGGGATAGGCTCGGTTGCCGGTGTGAGCGCGTGGTGTCGGGAGCATGGCAAGCGGCTCGGCATTGTCTGGATTGATGCACACGCGGATATGAACACACCCGAGACGACCCCATCGGGCAACATCCACGGCATGCCCCTGGCAGTCGCGATGGGTTTCGGCAGCGAGCGACTGACGAGCATCGAAGGCTTCAGCCCGAAGGTAGCACCCGAGCACGTTGCGCTCGTTGGCGTCCGGTCGGTTGATCCCGGCGAGCGCGAGCTGATCGCCCGACTGCCGATGCTGGTCTATCCGATGCCGGAAATTGACAAACGCGGCATCCACAGCGTCATCGAAGAAGTGCTCGACCGCTTTCGCCGAACCGTGGACCACGTCCACGTCAGTTTCGACCTCGACAGCGTTGATCCCTCGCTGGCACCCGGCGTGGGGACGCCAGTTTCGGGCGGATTGACATTCCGCGAAGCACACCTGGCAATGGAAATTCTGGCTGAATCTGGCATGGTTGGTTCGCTCGATGTTGCAGAAGTCAATCCAATTTTGGACGTGCGGAATGCCACAGCACAGTTCGCAGTCGAGATTGTTGCCTCGCTGCTTGGCAAGCGCATTCTGTAGCCTGCTGCTGGGTGTACTGCCGCTTCCAGCGCAGCAATCGGCGCCGCCACTTGTGCTCAGCGGTGCCGGTGGCATTGCGCTCGGCATTGGCAGCGCGGAGCTGTTCGATGGCTATCGGCAGGCTACCGGCCTTCGCGCCAATGAATTCAGCGTTCCCCTGGTTGCCAGTGCTGGGGTTGCCGTTGCGCTCGGCAGCATCCGCGTTGGCGCCGAGTGCGGTTACTTCCGCGCCGAGAGTCGTGAGCAAGGCGCGCCCCCCAGCTCAACGGCTACGCAGCTTGATGAACATCTCCAGTTGCAGCTTCTGCCTGTAGTGCTTGCACTCGAATGGGAACCGTGGCAACAGCAGTTTCGCACCTACCTGAGCGCTGGGGCTGGCGCGACATTTGCACGCTTCCAGTGGAATGAGCGTGTCTGGAGCAGCGGCACACTCGTTCGCGATGGCAGCAACGCTGATGAAACAGTTACCGTCCCTGCGCTCCGCCTCGGCGTTGGCACGCAGCTATTTTTCGACGAAGAGTCGCGCTCTGCTGTGCGCGGCGGTCTGACGATTGCGATGCAGTATTTGGTCAGCCCTGTCCGAGTCGCAGCCTTGCGCTACTATGCAAGGCTCTATGACCGTCCGCAATGGAACAGCACGATCACCGTCGGTGGCAGCGGGCTGCTGTTGACAGTCGGCGTGCGGTTCTGGCTCGGCAGGCCGTAAGTTTTCCACAACTCTGAGGAGTTATGCCATGAAGCTCACGATCACCTCTCGCCATTTCAAAGCAGGCGAGGAACTCGAATCGCTCGTTCGGGAAGCACTCGAGCATGTGCGTTCGTTCCACGACGGCATCATCGGTGCCGACGTCGTGCTCGAACGTGCCAACAACGCCTGTAGTGCGGAATTTGTGCTCAAGCTCAATGGCAAAACTCTCGTTGCCAAAGAGACAGCCGAGGACTTTTTCAAAGCAATTCACGGCGCGCGGGAAGCGCTGGTACGGCAGATTCGCAAGCTCAAAACCAAGGAGCAGCGCTGGGATTAGGCAAGCTTGATGGCAACGGTCATGCCATCGCCGGAGGGAATGAGCGCTGCGCGGACTCCTGGATGCGTGGCAACAAGGCGATTGTACTCCTGCAGGGCGCGCACGTTGCGTGGTTCAAAGCTTGGCTCGGTTTCTACGATGTGCCCCCAGGCAAGCGTGTTATCGGCGATGATCAAACCGCCACTGCGAATGCGGCGGTAGCACTCTTCGAAGTAGAGCGGATAGGTTGGCTTGTCTGCATCAATGAAGGCTGCGTCGAAGAGTGGCTCAGCGGGCATCGCTCGAAGTAAATCCAGCGCCGCTCCGCACCGCACTTCGATGACCGAACCAAGTCCAGCACGCACTGCCTGCTGCTCGATGAATGTGCAGTAGTCGGGGTTGATCTCCAAGCACACCACCTTGCCATCGGGCGGAAGTGCGCGTGCCATCGTAATGGCGCTATAGCCGCCGAGCGAGCCGAGTTCGAGAACACGCCGCGCACCGATTGCACGGAGTAACACCTGCAACACTGCTCCCTGCGCACCGCTGATGTGGATCGCGGGCATTCCGCGCGCATCTGCTTCCGCACGGAGCGAGCGGAGGACATCATCCTCAGCGGAGAATAGCTGCTCGATGTAGGCAGCGATGTCGTCGGTGACGGGAGTAAAGGTTGTTGACATGTTCCATTCTTACGGTCGTGTTCCAAGGCGGACGTTGACGTTGATGCCATAGCGGCTGATGGTATCCACCAAGCCACCGAGTCGGCGCAGACTCGATTCGAGCTGGCCACCGAGTGATTCGTCGTAGAGAAGTTTGCCGAGTGCCGAGCGCTGTTGCCGCAGCGTAGCAAGGAGCTGGCTCAGTTCGCCGAGTGTTGTATCGGCGCTGGCAGCAAGTCGCGAGCCATTGCCGACGAGCGTTTCGAGTTCGGAGCTGGTGCGGTCGAGCCGTTCTATGAGCCGCTCCACAGTTGGGCGATTACGCTCGACAAGGTCGCGTACCTGCCGAGAGGCGCTCCCCAGATCAGCGATGGTTGCTTCGATTGTCGCACGTGTAGTTGCGAGCAATGAATCGAGCTGGCTGCTCAGCGACGCTGCACGGGCGAGCGTCTGGCGCAGATGCGCTTGCACGTTCGGATCGGCCAGCAGGGCATTCGCTGCGCGAATGGTCGTATCGAGCCGGTCGAGCACGGTACTTGCCTGGCGTGCAAGTGCACTTGCTCCGCTGAGCACTTCCGCGATGTCGGCGGGAGCATCGGCAGGCAGTGTCTGTCCCTCCCAACGCGCTGGACTCTTGCCAGGGAAAATATCCACGCGTTTGCCGCCGGTGATTTCGAGCATTGCGATTTGCGCCCGTGCATCGCGGCGGAGCATCGAGGTATCGTCGAGCCCAACGATGATGAGCACGGAGTCGCCCTCCGGACGGACACGTAGGACGCTGCCTCGCTTGATGCCGTTGATCCAGACGGGTGCCCCAGGTTCCAGACCGGCGGCTGTCGCTGCTCGGATGCGGACTTCCGCTGTTGCCGTCGAAATGTTTAGCCCGCGGCCAATCGTGATACCTGCAAGCAACAGGATGACAGCTATGAGCGCAATCGCGCCAACTTTGATGTAGGTTCGCTGCTCGGTGCCGTACATGAACGTGGTTGTCAAATGTAGGGGGATTGCCGTTTCGCTGCAGAGCGACAGCAGCGAAATTACTTCGGCACACTCAGCGCAGGTGATGCCGGCTCAGAAGGGTACGTCGCCTCCGGCTGATTCTTCCGCAGAATCGGAGGTTTGCTCCCCAGGAGCAGAAGCATCTTTGCGGCCACTGAGCACGATGATGCTATCAGCGATGATTTCGTAGCTGGTTCGCTTGGTCCCGCTTGAATCTTCGTAGCTCCGGCTGCGGATGCGTCCTTCGACGTAGAGTTTCGTTCCCTGCTGGATAAGCCGTTCAGTCATTTCCGCAAGCTGCCGCCAGGCGACGATGTTGTGCCACTCGGTGTATTCCTGGAGCTGGCCCTCGCTGTCGCGTGAGTATTCGTTGGTGGCAAGCCGGATACTTGCAACGGGTACCCCGGACGGCGTGTAGCGGATTTCGGGGTCTCTGCCCACATTACCGATGAGCATCACTTTGTTGAGGGTGCGAGCCATGCCCGTTCCTCCCGCGGAAGTAGAACAAACTGCGGGCGAAAATTACGCAATCACCCCTGATTGGGCGCGCGGCTCAATTAGGCGATTCCCTGCTGACTGTCGAGGTCCCGCAGAAGCCGCTGGGCAACGGTGTGGAGTACCTGCGGAGAGTTGTAGAAGCCTGATTCGATGCCAGCTTCGATGCGCTGCCGCTTTGCAAGCTCGGGGTTACGGAGTAGTTCCCGCGCGCGGTCGGAGATCTCAATGCGGTCGCGGTCCGAAGAGCGCTCAGGCGACTGGTGCTGATTCTGCACGCTCCGATTGTTTTCGCTCGGCAGAAGATTTCCCAGTTCCGGTTTTCCGTCAATGGAGCGAATCATGGGGTGCCTCGTTGGTAGATGAACAACGCTCGTTGAGCAATCCGTTGCTGAAGTTGCGTCCCTAGGGCGGCAAGTAGTGCGCCAAGCTGTTCGGCGCGCCGAGCGTCCGCTTGCTGGAGACGCTGGAGGGCTTCCTGCCAGTACTGGCGCCCTCTGGCAGTTGCACGCGCGTTAGGCGTCGTGTGCAACCACGTTTCGAAAGCATCAAGAACTGTGCCACGCTTGGCAAGCACGCGCGCGATGCGCTCGATTTCAGCTGCGCGCTGCTCGGCAGAGTTCGTGCCAGTTGCATCCATTAGCCCTGCCAGTGCGCTATCGAGCTCACTACCAAGACGCTCCAGCTCTGCGATGAGTGTCTCGGGCATTAGCGGCGGCTGCAGCCAATCAGACACGTGCATCGGTCACTGCGCCTCGGTCGCTGCGAAGTCGGCTAATCATGCGGGAGATCCGAAGTGCTTCCTCAGGTGGAATCTGGCGGATAACCTCGTTGGTCTGGGGGTCAATGACCTTGATAATCGTCCGCCGCGTTTCCTTGTCCACAGCAAATTGGATCTGCCGCTGCGCAAGCTCAATGACAGCCGCTTGCTGACCGGTATTTGCTGAGGATTGCCCAAGCGATGACTGCGCGCCGTCCTGCTGCTGCCTGGCGGGCTGCTCGTGAGCAGCGATGCTGGAGCTACTGGTTTCGACCGCTCGCTGCTGCACTCCAGGTGACTCTATCGCGCGGACCGGCGAAAGAGCTTGTACACTGCTCAGCTCAATCATAACGAGTCCTCCGTCGTAGTGGGACGTACCCACGCAACGATGTGGTTCATGACTTCAGATACGATGAGTACTGACTCATTTGTCCTTGCAGGGTGTAGAAAAGCTCCTGCAACTTGGTGTATTCCCGGCGCTGTTGCTCTACTTCACGGTCTATGCGGTCTTGGAGCGCTTTCTTTTGGTCGCTGACACGCTTGATCTGCTGACCGAGCGAATTCGAGCGCGCCTGGAGCAAGCCATCGGTGCCGACCATGTTCGTGATCGAAGTCATGATGGCATCTGAGAAGCTGCCACTTCCTGTAAAAAGCGAAGCAACCGCGGATGGATCCGATTCGAGCTGCTGGCGGAGCCGATCCTTGTTGTCAATCGAGAGCGTGCCATCACTGGCGATCTTGATTCCCGCGTCCGCAAGCGATGTCAGCGGCCCGCTGAACACCCGCGAGCTGAGCGAGCGCAGCTCCGATTGGAAGGAGCGAAGCGCTGCATCTCCGCCAATAGTCTTGATGTTGTCCTTGATGTAGCGGAGAACGTCGTTGTATGCATCCAGTAGCGGCTGAACGAGGCTGGCAACTTTATCAGTGCCAACTCCCGTGGTGATACTCACCGGTGCATCGCCAGACTGCTGCGCCTTCAGCAACGTCAGCGTCACACCGCTGATGGCATCGCTGATCGTGTTCGTGCCGCGTTGAATGGTCACGCCGTTGACGGTGACGCTCGCATCGAGATCCGATGCAGTCCCTGCCGCATACCCTGCCGCCGTTGCAGTCGCTTTCGTGCGCTCGTCGCGGAGTGTCTGCGTTCCTATGCCAAGTGTTCCGAGTACACCGCTATCGTCCACAATCGAAAGTTCGCCACCGGGTGCGTTGTTCGTAATCACAAGTCGCGACTGCCCCCCACCAAGCGCTTGGACAGTTGCTGTCACACCAGCACCCGCATTGTTGATCGCAGTGGCAATGTTGTTCATCAACTGGCCAGCATTCTGCGAGGTACCGACGAAGACGTAGATCGCCTTCCCATTGATCGTGAAGCGCTTATTGCCGCTGGTCGTGAAACTGATATTGGCGTTGTTGGAGGTTGCCACACCCTGGACGGAGAGCGTCGTTGTCCCTGTCGTTTGTTTGATCGTTCCGTCAAGCCCCAGTGCAGCAAGCACTCCATCGGTATCCGTGTACGTAATCGCTCCGCTTGCACCGGTTGTTTTCGCTGTCAGTGAGAGCCGCCCCGTGCTCGTGCTGTCTTTGACGAGCGAAGCGGTAACGTTCGCGCTGCTATCGGCACTGATTGCTTGGACGATCTTGTTCATCACCCCTTCGTAGGTTTCCGTTCCATCGAGCGTGATGGTGTAGTTCCTGCCGGCGATGGTGAACGATTTTGCGCCAGCGCTCAGCCCTGCCGCGCTCGCGAGCGTCCGTTGCGCAGATTGGAGGACGTCGCTCGTAGCGAGCCGGTTGACCTTCACCGTTGCGCTCCCGAGCGCTGATCCATCGGCTGCAGTTGCAGAAAGAACAGTGCTATCGGAAACGGTCACGCTCCGTGCTTGGAACTTCGTTGCTGCTCCACTCTGGAGAAACGTATCTGCAGCACTCTGGAGCGCTTCAAGCTTCGAGCGAAGCGTATTCATGAACGTCTGCCGCTGCTGGAGCGAGGTCTGCTTTGTCGTCAGCGCATCGAGTGCAGGTTGGCGAGTACGCCGATACGCCTGGATGAGGAGGTCAACGTTGCTTAGCCCGCTATCGGAAAAGCCGTTGCCAACCAGGAACGTTGTGCCGAGAGGATCAGTTGCCATGGTGTTCTCTACGCGGTACTACGACATGATCATTCGAGATGAAATGCTTCTGCCCATGCTTGGCGCAATCCTGCGATGATGGTCGCAGCGTCCTCGTAGCGACGCATTGCAACGCACCGCTGGCAGTACTCGTAGAGCCGGAGCAGCCGCTGCGGAAGTTCGCCGTAGTCGAAGTTGAGCGCGTTGATGAGTTCGGAGAGAATTCTGCGCATGCGATGTTCATCTCCCCGCCGCGCACTGACCAAAAAAAGGTCGTAGGTTTTGAGGATGATTTTTTCTGGACTCCAGCTCAAGACCTCTTGCTCGAGGTACATCGGAAGTTGCCCACTTCCACCAGTGTACTGGGCGAGACGTTGGCGCGCTACTGCTGTCGTCATTGCATCACTGTGCCATGATGGTACCATTCCGTGCCGCATCCGCTGCGGAGGCATCCACGGGAATTATCGAACGTGTGGCAGAAAACTGTAGCCCCGCGTGTCTCCGACGTATTGGATTTGCTCTCCACCGCGTTCAAGACAGAAACGGCAGGCATCCGTCTAGGACACCTGCCGTTCCAGCATCAATTGAGCCAATAGGGCTCGCCGCTATCGGAGGAGCTGAAGAAAGGAGGAGGGATTTTGATTTGCTTGCGCCAGCGAGACGATCGAGGCTTGTTGGAGGAACTGCGCCCGAATCAGTTGCAGCTGTTCCTTGGCAACGTCGGCATCCTCGATGCGCGAGATCGCGGCGTTGTAGTTGGTGATCTGCGACTTGAGTGCGTCTTCCTGCGAGGCCAGTCGGTTGGTCAACCCGCCCAGGTACGATGCCACCTTGCTG
>BEHW01000033.1 GCA_002898675.1 bacterium HR20 | reverse complement strand
GCTTGGTGTTGGCACTACCTCGCCAACGACGGCACTCCACGTAGCAGCCTCGAGTAATCCACTCCGTCTCGAAGGTCTCCAATCGGATACCTCCTCGACGGTTCTGGTGGTTGATACAGCCGGCGTCGTGAAAAAGCGATCCCTTGCAAGCATCACGGGTGCACCATCCTATGTTCGGAAGACAAGCAATCAGAGCGTGACCAGCAGCACCACGTACCAGAACGACAATGCTCTGGTGTACACTGCCAGCGCCAATCAAATCTTCGAGTTCGAGGCATACATGTTCATCTCTGGTGGCAATGGTGGGATCAAAATTCGGGTAAGTATCCCCTCTGGAGCTTCGATGAAACTCTACGCCGAGCTCAAGAAAGATGATCAACACCATTGGACCTACACTAAGCTGACATCCTCCACCGATGAGATCTCATGGAGCACCATAGACAACACCTGGGGCTATGCACGGATTCGTGGCATCATCACGATGGGTTCCTCAGGTGGGAATGTGCAGGTGCAGTGGGCGCAGAACAGCTCGAACGCGACGGCAACGACTGTCGAGGCGGGGTCGTACCTGAAAATCACACCAATTCAGTAAGACGAGAAGGTCCGAACACGCAATACCGCTACTCCATCAGCTCGAGCGGCGCATAGCGCACAAGCAAGAGCTTTGTGCCGACGACGTCGAATCGAACGCGCACTTTCGCATCCGCACCCCGACCCTCGACGCGCTCGACTGTCCCGCTGCCGAAGGCAGGGTGCAGGACACGCTGGCCAGGGCGGAATCCATTTCCCGTGCTGCGGTGCTGCATTCGTTGCTCTGCGTGTGGCAGCCCTGCCAGGAGCCCCCGGGATGATGTGCGGCGGAGCTCATCGGGTCTATCGGCGTCGAGCAGCTCTTGGGGAAGTTCCCCCAGGAAGCGGGATGGCAGCGATCCCTCCATCAACCCAAAGCGCGAACGATTCCGAGCGTACGTCAGCAGCAGACGCTCCCGCGCACGGGTGATCCCGACATAGAAAAGCCGCCGCTCTTCGGCGTTGTCGCGTTCGGTCGTCGTTGCGCGCACCAGAGGCAGCAATCCTTCGTTGAGTCCTGCGATGATGACAACGGGAAACTCGAGTCCTTTGGCAGCATGGAGAGTCATCAGCTGTACTGCGTCGCCAGTTGCCGCTTCGTCCACACTCGTCAGCAGCGAGACGTGCTGCATGTACTCAGCCAGCGAGGCGTCGGTGTTGCTCTCGGCTGCTTGTGCAGCGTACTGCGTGATATCTGCGATCAATCGTGCGATGTTCTCGAATCGGTCGAGCGCTTCTTCGGTTGATTGACTGCGGTAGTAGCCGAGCAGACCGACGGTATCGAGGTACTGGTGCACAAGCTCGCCCAGCGGCAGAGTGCCGAGCAGGGCAGTCGTCCGTGCAACGAGTGCGCCGAGTTGTTCGAGTACAAGTTGCTTCTGTTTTGCAATTGCTCCGATCGAACGCGCTTGCTGCACAGCCGCAAGCAGCGACTGGTGATGCTCGCGTGCCCACCGTTGGAGGTGTTCCAGCGTTGCTTGACCAATGCCACGCGGCGGCTCGTTGACGATGCGGAGAAACGCTTCGTCGTCGTTCGGGTTCAGCAGCAATCGCATGTATGCGAGCGCATCCTTGATTTCCTTCCGCTTGTAGAACGAAATGCCCCCGATGATGCGGTAGGGAATCTGCGCTCGGCGGAACTCGTCTTCGATCGCTTGCGATTGTGCGTTGATGCGGTAGAGCACGGCAATCTCAGACCACGCTGCGACGCTTCCGCGAGCGCGGAGCTCCTCGGCGTAGCGGACGATGCCGCTGGCTTCATCGAGCTCGTCCCAGAAGCTTGCGACGCGAATTGGCTCACCGCCACTGCGCGCGGTCCAGAGCTTCTTGGGGATTTGCTGCTGGTTGTTGCCGATGAGTGCATTGGCGGCATCGAGAATGACCTGTGTGGAGCGATAGTTCTGCTCCAGCCGGATGAGGACGTGTTCGGGAAAATCTCGCTGGAAGTCGAAGATGTTCTCGATGCGCGCACCACGCCAACTGTAGATGCTCTGGGCGTCGTCGCCGACAGCGAACAGGTTTCGGTGCCCTCCGGCGAGCAGCTTGAGGACTTCGTACTGCGCGCTGTTGGTGTCTTGGTACTCGTCCACGTGGATGTAGTGGAAGAGGTCTTGGTAAAGTTGGAGCAGCTCGTCGGAGCTTGCCAGCAGGTCAATCATGTTCACGAGCAGGTCGTCGAAGTCCATCGCGTCAGCGCGGCGGAGCGCACGCTGGTAGAGGTGGTAGATCGTCGCGATGTGTCGCTCGCGAGGCGTTCCTGCACGCTGGGCATACTCTTCGGGCACGACAAGATCGTTCTTTGCGCGGGAGATCGTTGCGCGCACCGCTTGCGGAGGAAGCTCTTTGGAGTCAATGTTCTGCTCCTTGAGAAGTCGGCGGATGAGGGCCAGCGAATCGTCTTCGTCGTAGATCGTGAAGTTCGGAGAAAATCCCAGGTGCTCTGCATTGCGGCGGAGTAGCCGGGCGAAGATGGAGTGGAACGTCCCCGCCCATACGCGTCGGGCAGACCATGCATCGCAGAGCGTCGCGATGCGATGGCGAAGCTCATCGGCAGCTTTGTTGGTGAACGTCATCGCGACGATGCGTTCCGGCGGGATGCCGCTTGCGATCAGGTATGCCACCCGCGCAGTCAACACGCGCGTCTTGCCGCTCCCTGCACCTGCGATGACCAGGACCGGCCCTTCGGTCGTTGTCACTGCTTGGCGTTGCTCAGGGTTGAGCTGATCAAGGATGCGCTCGATGTTGCTCACTCGCTGCTGGTTCGGTGATCGTACGTGGGGGTCGCAAAGATACCGTCGGATGGGCATGCTGCAGTGCTAATTTTGAGCCAGGAGCAAACAGGCGACGGCACGCTTTTTTCTGCCCACGGTAGAAGCACTTCGATGCTCGGCAGTGGTGGCAACATCCGCGCGCGTTCCAAGTGGTGGCTTGGGATGGTGGCATTCTGCGTGCTGGCGAGCAGAGCCAGCACGCAGCAGTTCGTCGTCGCTGACATCTCCACAGCGTCGTTCCCACTGGTGACGATGCAGCTGTTTAGTTTCGATAGCCAGGGGAATCCATCCCCGCTCGATCCGCAGCGGGACCGCCTTGTGACCGAGCGAATGGGCGTGGTGCGGCAAACGACGGCGGCAGTGGCGTGCCCGCCGCAGTGGGAGCCTGCGCCGATTGCAGCGATCATGGCGCTCGACTGGGCCAGTGAGCTGGTTCGAAGCCAAGCACGCGCGCTGCTCCAGACGTGGGAAGCGACCGCACCACCGCAGAGCACACTCGGTGCGGTGATTTTCGGCGGGCGTCCCTACCTTGCCTCGGACTTTACCGCAAATGCAGGCCAGATTGCCGAGATCCTCGACCGTGCTGAACCTCTGGAGGTTGCCGTGCCACAGCGTGCGCTTGCCGATACGCTCCTTGGCGCTGTTGTGCTCGCTGCGCGTTCGACGCGCCAGTGGCGATGTGCACTGGTCGTTACTGAGCATCTTTTCCCATCATTCCAACCACCAGGGATTGCGGAGCTGGTGCGGCAGACCGGAGTGCGATTGATTGTGCTGACACTCGGACATCGCCCGCCGCAGTGGCTCCGCTCGCTCTGTGCCGAAAGTGGTGGAATTGCGCTGGGGGATGTCACCGCCGAGCTTCTCCCGCTGCGTGTCCGACAGGTACTGGCAATTGCCGCGGGGTATCGGCCATGCACCATCTCGTGGCAAAGCAGCTATGATTGCGTTGGGGATCGCTCCTGCATCTTCGATGCTCCGAGCATTGGGGGATCGGCAACGTTCAGCTACCAACTTCCGCCAGAGCAATTGCCCATGCTCGATGTCGTGCCGCGCTACCGCAACATTGGCTCGTTTCCTGCTGGTCTGACGCCGCCGCAGGAAGTTGTGCTCACCGCACGGAATGCGGACCTGACGCTCCTTGCCATCACTGCCGATCAATCGGTGCAGATCGTCGAAGGCGGCCTTTCCGGCCCGCTTCTGCTCCGCAAGGGAGAGAGCTATCGCCTCCGCGTGCAGCTTCAGGTTTCCTCCAGTGGGCGGACTGTTGGCGCACTCCGCATCGTCAGCACCAGTTGCAGCGGAGTGGATGCCGCAATCCTCGCAGCGAACACGGAGCAGTTTGGTGCTGCGGCTGTACAGTTTCTCAACCCCGCGACCGATCTGGCAATCGCCTACGCTGGCAGTTTCTACCACATCGAGTGGACAGGAGCGCTCCCGAGCGATTCGGTTACGCTGAGTGTGCAACGAGTTGGGGATACGCTCTGGCAGCCGCTTGCGGAGAATCTGACGGCTGCATCGTACCAGTGGCTTGTGCCGCAGAAAGGGCGCTACCGCTTCGAGCTACGCGATCGGACCGGGAGAATGCAGGCACTCTCCGGTGCGGTCCAGGTTATCAAGCCGCCGCTGAGTTTGGTTTCACCCGATGTGCAGAGTGCTCGCGTGGGGACGGCGCTGGAGTTTCTGCCGCCGCAGCTTCTCTGCTCGGATACGTCGGAAGCTCTGCGGATAGATTCCATCCGTTTCGTCAGTGGGAAAGTATTCTCGCTGGCGCGTGGTGTTCCAAATGAGCTGCCGCCGATGCAGTGCATCACGCTCTGGCTCCGCTTTTCGCCGAACACCAGCGGCATGCACACCGA
The DNA here is from genome assembly GCA_002898675.1 of bacterium HR20. GTDB lineage: Bacteria > Bacteroidota > Ignavibacteria > Kapaibacteriales > NICIL-2 > NICIL-2. Next base: position 15,833 of record BEHW01000033.1, on the reverse strand, counting down.
CACGCTGGAAGTCTATACACCGGTCGGGATGCAGCGCGTTGCCGTGGAAGGCTACGCGCCCGCTCCGACACTGACGCTGCCGCAGACGATCTGGGTGGGGACGATGCCGCCAGGCACGATGCGAGATACGCTCGTGCAATGGTTGACGTGCGCGACGGTCCCTCAGCAGATTCGTCTGAGTGCCGACTGGCCTGATACGACGCAGCTTCGGCTGCTGACGATTCGCCAGTTTACGCTGACCAGTGAGACTCCGTGCATGGCGTATCCTTTCGGCATCCGCGCCGAGCGGGTCGGGCGCACATGTCTGCGGTTGCTGGTCGAAGGGAGCGAGCGCCAGCCGTACGAGTGCGTCATCGCAGGTGATGTCGTTTGCGCCCAGCCCTACAGTGGTGCAGCGCTCTCAGTGCCACGAAGTATCGTCACACAGGCAGGGCAAGTAATCAGCGTTCCGGTCTGGATGCCCTCGGTCCCCCGCTCGTACCGCGCGATGCAGCGTCCGTTCCGCTTCACGGTGCGATGCAACGCCTCGACGCTCCTCCCCGAGCCGCCGTTGGAACGCGGCACCATTGCCGATGGTGAACGACGCTTCACCGTCAGTGGCCGAGGATTTCTCGTTGGGGATACTCTTGCGCTCGTGCGGTTCCGCACGTTCTGGGGCGATGCGCCAGTGGTGCAAATTCACATCGAAGACTTCCAGTGGCTCGATGATTGCTCGAACGGATTGGAGCCAGTGGCCGCTACGGTGTTCTTCAACGACTACTGCACCGCGGGCGGTACGACGCGACTGTTTGTAGCAGGACAGCCGCCCCGCATTGAACGCATCGAGCCGCAACCGAGCGATGGGATACTGCGCGTGCGCATCGCAGTTGACCGAGAAATGCCGGTTCAGCTCCAGTGCTACGACCTTCTTGGAGTTGAGCGCTGGAGCGCTGATCTCGGCACAGTGCGTGATTCCGTTGAGCACATGCTTGCGCTTGCACTCCCGCCAGGGCAGTACGTTCTCCAGGCCAGCTCGCCATTCGGCGTAAGTCGCACCCTTGTTCTGCTGGCACGATGATGCGTGCGGCGATAGCATGTGCGCTCAGCTGGTGGCTTCTGTGGACTGGTACTGTCCAAGGGCAGGACGATGACCGCAACAATAGCGCCCCATCACCACCGCGGAGCGTCCGCATTGGCGTTCTCGGCGCAGGGGGCGTCACAATCCACGGCGCAGATTTTTCTTCGTTGCCAGAGCTCCCGACGTGTTGCCCTCGATTTCGCGATGGCAGCGGACTCGCGACGGCCGGTATGCTCTGGGGAGAGTATCCCGCGTTCGGGTCAGTAGTCGTCGGGTTGCGGTTGGGACTGGCGCAGTTTGCCGGGACGCTCCGCGCACTCGAACGCAAGCCAGTCCTTGTGGACGATACGCCGACGGACGCGGTCATTCAGCATACGCTCGAGGCGCACTTCCGTTCGATGCGGTGGGAAGGATACATCGGCGTGCGTGGCTCGCAGCTGGTGGATCTCTATGTTGGGGCGGGGACTGATCTCGTTCAGCAGGCGGATGCTTCGATTCGGGAAGAACTAGTGCAGCCGAGTGTCGGCACGTTCGAGAACGGACGGCGCGTCCGAAACGAGCGTTCCACGGCGCTCGAATCGAGCACGCGTTCGATGGCTTCGCTGCTGGCGGGCGCACGATTTTCGATCCCGCTCGGGAAGTCTCAGCAATGGTGGCTGATTCCGGAACTGAGCTTCCGCTATGCGCTGGACCCCGTTGCGCGGCAGCAGCAGTGGTACGTCTATAGCGTCCTTGTTGGCGTTGGGCTGGCATACGCACCGATCGAGTTGCCTCGACTGAAGCAGCAGCCGAGCCTGGAGTCGCCGAAGGAGGAAACGCTTCCACCACTCGGGGCGTCTCTTGTTGCCTATGGTATTGCGGGGACGCAGGAGCAGCTTCCTCTGCGGATGGATGTACATTCTCGCCACCGGATCCTCCCTTTGCTGCCGGTGCTCTACATGGACGGTGCGGAAATCCCAGAGCGCTACATTGTGCCAGAATCGCCGCAGGATACGTCCTGGTCAGCAGCACTCCACTCCCCACTGGGAGCGTACTATGCGCTGCTCCCGATCGTGGGCAGGAGGCTTCGCTCTGGTACCGATACGCTGACGTTGATCGGCTTCGATGGGCGCTCACTCGCAATCGCTCGCCGTCGTGCGGAGTACATCGCACGCTACTTTCAGTCAATTTGGAACGTCCCTGGCAAGCGCCTTCGCATCCGCGGATCTGTTGACGAGCGCGATACTGCAGCACGCGTGCTCTTCGAGGGGAGCAAGCAGCTTCTTGCACCGATCGAAGTAGAAGACACCGTGCGCACCATCATCCCACCTACTCTCCGCATTCGTCCTGCGACCAATGGCGCCGAACCTCTCCGCCAGTGGACGATACGCCTCTGGCAGGATTCGCTCGAGATTGCGCGTCGCTCGGGAAGCGGCGGTCTTCCCTTGAAGCTCGATGTTGACCTTTCCACCTTCGCCGATCGCTTGCATCCTGATGCGCCGTTACTGCTCGAACTGGAAGCGATCAGCACGCGTGGCTCGCGTGCCGTAGCGCAGGAGCAGGTGCCGCTGGCGTTCCAGCAGCCGAGTGCTCAGCGCATTGCCGAAGTTGAAGCGTTCTACTTTCCGGCAGCGCTGCCGACAAACGAAGCTCTCTTGGAGCTTGCCGAACGGTACCGCTCGACGCTCCAGGAATGCACGATCATCGCACACGGCAGCACATCCGACGTCACCAGTGCTGCGCAAACACTTGCGATGATGCTCGTCGAGGCTGGATTTCCTCGGCCGAGCATCGAACAGCAAGAAGAGCTCTACCAACCGATCACCCCCGAACGCGCGCAGTACGCTCAGCTCCTTGTGTTGCGGATTCGATACAGAACGCAGGATTGAGCCTCGCTTGAACGTGCAGATTTCTTGCCCACACTGGCTGCAGAAGGCGATCGCGATTGTGACTGGTCGGATGAACTCGGCAGAGATTGTGCTCTCGCTGCAGTGCAGTATTTTGCAGGTGCAGCATAATCCTTCCGCTTGAGAACGCAATGTCGTTCCGCAGAGTTCTCTGGGCAGCACTCGCTGTGGTTGCGGTGCTTGCCAGCCTGCTGTGGCAGGTGAGCAACGTCGTTCGCATCAACGAACTCCTTACGAGCATTGAGGCGAAGCAACGCCAGCTCGATTCGCTCGAGACGCTCATTCGACAGGAGCGAGCCGCAATTGCGCGACGTGAAGCTGCCGACCGCATTCGGCGTCTGGCATTGGAGCGTTTGGGAATGATCGAACCCGGACGCCCACCGATTCTCATCGAGCGAGTGCAATGAGTATCGAACAGCTTCTTTCGTACCGGCCGCAGCAGCTCCGCTGGCGACGTCGCCTGGTAGTGATGGCGATGGCAGTTGGGATGCTGGCACTCATCGTGCGTTTGCTGATGGTGCAGATCTTCGATCGCGCCGAGTGGCTTGCCCGTGCAGAGCAGCAGTACCGAGCCCGTATCCGCACCAGCGGCCAGCGCGGAGCGATTCGAGATCGTAATGGCATCGAGCTGGCAACCTCGGTTGGGGCAGTGTCGCTTGCACTTGATCCCAAGATAGCACGCGCGCCGGAGCGAGTCGCGGCATTGCTCGAGCAGCTTGGACATGCTCGTGCAGAGGAGATCCGGGCGCGGATTGCCGCAGCGCAGGATCGAAATTTCGTTTGGCTTGCGCGTGGGTTGCCGTTGCCTGTCGCTGCGGCATTCGACACGCTCGGCGAGCCTGGTCTTATTCGCATTCGCGAATATCGCCGGGAATATGTGCACGATTGGATGGCAGCAGCGTTGGTCGGCACCACCGATGTTGATGGCCGCGGGATTGCGGGGATCGAACTCGCCTATGATTCGCTGTTGCAGGGAAGTGTCGGCGAGCGGATTATGGAACGCATCGGTCGCGGACGGCTCAGACCGACGCTGGGCGACGGGAGCGAGCAACACGCTCGCCCGGGGCGGGCGATCGAGCTGACCCTCGATTGGGACGTCCAGCAGATCGCAGAGACAGAACTTGCGCGAAGCGTCAGTGCAACGGGTGCAGCAGCGGGAATCGTGCTGGTGCTGCGACCCCAGACGGGGGAAATTATCGCGTGCGCACAGCAGCCAGCATTTATGCACTCCCAGCGCTCCAGCGGCGATGGTGTCCGCTTGCGAGCCGTGAGCGACATGTACGAGCCAGGCTCGACGTTCAAGGCAATCGTTGCTGCTGCTGCACTGGCCGAGCACCGTGCATCGCCGGATCAACTGTTCGATGGCCATGGCGGTGTGTTCCGCCTTCCGGATGGACGCGCGATCACCGATCACACTCCCCTTGGAACGTGTACGCTGGCTGATGCTCTGGCACATTCGAGCAACATCGTCTTTGCCCAACTTGCCGAGCGGCTCGGTGCTCGGACGCTCTATCGCTATGCACGGGATTTTGGGATTGGAATTCGCACCGACGTTGGGCTCCCTGGAGAAGCCCGCGGCGTCCTCAAGCTACCGCGGGAGCTTCGTGGGAGCGATCTGCTCTTCCTTGGCTTTGGCTATGGTGTGGCGTGCACGCCACTCCAGCTAGCATGTGCATATGGGGCAATTGCCAACGGCGGTGTCTTGATGCAGCCATTTGTCGTGCGGCGTATCATTTCGCCTGATGGAGAGGAGCTTGTGCGCGCTGTGCCCCAGCGGCGGCGGCGTGTCATCTCCGATAGCGTTGCGAGAGTGCTGCGGCAACTCCTTGCCGGTGTTGTCGAGCGCGGGACTGGCACGAACGCCCGTATCGAAGGAGTCCCCGTTGCAGGGAAAACAGGCACAGCGCAGCAGTGGAGCCAGGGGAGCTACTCCAAGAGCGATTACACTGCCTCATTTGTCGGGATGGTCCCGGCGGATTCGCCATCGCTCGTTGTGCTCGTAATGCTCGATCGTCCCCGTACGGACATTTACGGGGGAAGCACTGCTGCGCCCCTGTTCCGGCGGATTGTGGAGGCAATGATGAGTATACCGAACTTGGCGATGCGGTATAGTTTCTTTCAGCAGCGGAAAGTCACTTCTGTTACCAATCAAGTCATGGTGCCAGATGTACGAGGGATGAGCACTGCGCACGCAAAAAGGATTCTCGATGTGTTGCATCTTCGGTGTCCTATCGTTGGGAACAAGCATACAATTGTCGTTTCGCAGAAGCCACTTCCGGGTACAGTCATTGAAAGCTACAGTACCGTGATGTTGGATGTCGCAATGCCCGACACATTGAAGCAGCTACCGCTTATTGGGTTACCACTGCGAAATGCCATTTCACTGGCACATGCGCTCAATGAACCAATCGAGCTCCATGGTAGTGGGCGCGTCCGGTCATATCAGCGAGTAATCAGAACGCGGAGGCATTTGATACTGTACGCAGAGTGACTTTCACCCATCGTTATTTGGCATCGCGTAATCTGCAGAGAGGCTTCTACCTGAACGATTCCCTCCACGATAGGGCACAAGGCACTATCGTGGAGGGAAAATCAGAGAAATCTGCGATTTAGTGATGGTTATGATGCTGATCCATCATCTCTGCACAGCGGGGGCATACCCATTTGCCGGTGGTGGTTTCGACGGCTTTGGAGAGAGGAACACGGTGTCCCATGTCGTCAATGACATCGCCATTGTCGAATACCGCAGACCATGCCTTATTTCGCTTGACTTCGAAACGAGCCGCATTGACGATCACATGGTCCAACACTGCAGTACCTGTGACGCGAACGCTATCGCCGGCCCATTGTGCAAGGAATGATTGTGGAAGATTGGCCAGTACAATAGCTTTCGATTGTGCCTCGAAAACCACAGGTAGCTCGGATCGGCGTAAATCATGGTTTGGTGGACACTTTCTGCCATGTGCTGCACAGAGTGCACCTGTGACAACACCGGTGTACGTTCCATCGGCACAAAGGGGAACAGCGACGCTTGTGGTGAGTAGCAAGAGCGCGACCAACTGTGAACGTGCCATTTGGTCATCAAAGAGTGGTGAAACATTGCCGATGCAAACATAGATGGACAGAGAGCTTGATTACTGTCGGCATCATGACAGCCGCGTCAGCTGTTCACAAGTGTTCTTTATTGGTGGAAGCACAACTAGGAACAGGTGTGGAGGGGCTGCTTGTACAGCGCTCCAGTGCGGCTTGGAGTTCCTCGCTAGTAAAATCGCCATAGAAAGCGAGTGTGTCGTTGATGAAAGTTGCGGGAAATATGCACAGTGGGGTGTTTCTGATAGACAAGTGTCTCAATGCTGAAGCATCGAGAATGCGTATATCTGCGTCAAGGGTATTGAGCTTTGTACAAAGTAATGGCACAATACGACGACACGATGGGCAATTGGGGAGAACGTAGACAGTAATGAGCGCTCGCTTATGTGGCATGCCGTACAATTATTGAGAAATATGCAGGTGCGCGCGTTTACGGAGGTCCTCGTACTGCTTAAGGATTATCTGGTGGCGGGAATATTCAAGGATACCTTCGCTACGAAGCTGAGTGAGTAAGCTGGTCACAGTCTGCCGCGATGCACCGATCAGCATGGCAATTTCACTGTGCGATAGCGGCAGTGAAATTATAACGATTCCTTGGCGAATTTTCCCGAAATCTTCTGCTAAGCTGACCAAAAGTCGCACAAGACGAGTAACGACATCGCAATTGAGATAGTCAATCAGTCTCCGTTCGATGCGGCGCAGCCGAAAACCGACTTGCTTGACCAACTCGAATGATGCCTCCGGGTGTCTGCTGAGCAGCAACCGAAAATCCTCCGGAGAGATTGCACAGATAAGAACATCATCGAGTGTTTCTGCGGTGTCGTATGCTGAGGTACCAGCGCCTTCCTCGAAGATCTCGCCAAAGATCTCGCCTGGGCCGAGGATATCAACAATCATTTCCCGACCGTTTTCATCGAAGCGGGAAATTTTGATATGCCCACGTTTGAGAAAAAAGACTGCCCGACTCGGCTGTGCTGGGAAATAGAGTAGTTCACCCTTTCGGACCTCCTCACTGGTGGTCATACGTTCGAGCTGCTCCATTGATTCCGCATCCAATTCGCCGAAGATGTCGAAGTTCTTTAGGTACCATAGTTTAGTCTGTGGGCTAGCTCCGGGCATTGTTGCTTCTCGAGTAAGTTCAGCACCTCAATGTAGAGTGGTGAGGAGTTAGCGAGTAAATACGTAATCATTGGCAGCTTTGTGACATGCTGCGCACATCCCATCCATCACGCCTGCTCCCCGCATCATAATTGAGCCCTGTCCATCGAGGACGAACCATTCCCAACCATTGTCGCTTGGATTGAACGAACCGCCACGCTTAACCATTGCGGTGATCATTGGAATGCTTCCATCTTGCGCACGCAGCACTTTGAGGAAAATAGTCCCTACGGAAAATTCTCCATTACCTTGTCGCGTAGCGTTGCTGCGATTGACGAAGATGGAGCGTGTTATCATCGTATCCTTCGCAGAATGCGCATCCCCAATGAAACCAGAAGGATCTGGGCCACGCCGCGGAGCAACTGTTTGTGTCCAATTTTGATATCCGGAAAAATCCTTGGCCTCTGCGACAAATTCATGTGGTGTGCTGTCAGTGCTTCTTTCGCAACCGCTTGTAAGTATGACCATGCTGACAATCCCGACACAGTAGGACAAAGAGCGAATCATAGCAAATGTGGTAGATGGTGTCACAATGCATTGCAAATATCTTTCCGGGTATTAGCAAGAAAGTGTCACCTACCTGACAGTGTAGGGCTTCAGTGTTCGGATATTGCTTCCATCACCAACGCTTGTGCCTGTTCGAGCGTGCGCGCGAGGTCGTCATTGACGATCGTTGCGTCGAATTGATCGCGGTAGCTCATCTCCATCGCTGCGCGCTCTAAGCGTCGGCGGATTTGCTCTTCAGTTTCAGTCCCCCGATGGCGTAGCCTGCGCTCGAGTTCTTCCAACGAAGGCGGCGCGATGAACAGGAGGAACGTGTCGTCTGGGTATGCACGCTTGAGCGACAGTGCTCCTTTGACGTCTACGTCGAAAATCATCACACTGCCGCGGCGAAGCGCATCTTCGGTTGCCGAGCGGAGCGTGCCGTAGTAGTTGCCGAAGATTTCTTCGTACTCGACGAGCTCTCCTTGTGCAATTTTCCGTTCAAATTCCTCGCGGGAGAGAAAGTGGTAATCGCGCCCATCAATTTCCCCGTTGCGGCGCGGGCGTGTTGTTGCCGATACCGAAAAGACTGCTCCCGGTATCGTCTCGAGCAAGTAGCGGGCAACGGTTGTCTTCCCTGCACCGCTCGGCGCCGAGAGCACGATGAGTCGCCGAGGATGCATCACTCGATGTTCTGCACTTGTTCGCGGATGCGCTCGAGCTCTTCTTTGACGGAAACGACCAGCTGGCTGATTTCGGCGTCGTTTGCTTTCGAGCCGATCGTGTTGATTTCGCGGTGCATTTCCTGGAGCAGAAAGTTCAACTGTCGGCCAACAGGCTCGGTGCTTTTGAGCGCTTCGAGGAAGAACTTGATGTGGCTGCGGAGGCGAACGATTTCTTCCGAACAGTCGAGCTTATCGGCAAGGAGGAGAATTTCCAGTTGGAGGCGTTGCTCGTCAATTTCGTCGGATTCGAACAGCTGAGCAATACGTGCGCGGAGCCGCTCGCGTTCTTCGGGGACACGTTGCATGCTGCGCTCTTCGATGCGGTCGAGCCGTTCTTCGATCGTTTTGATGCGGGTGCGGATGTCCTTTGCCAGCTCCTTGCCCTCGTTCTTCCGCATGGTATCAAGGCTTGCAAGCGCAGCGCGGAGAGCTTTGACGACAACTTTCCACTCACGTTCGGCAAGTTCCAGCAGTGCTGCGTCGTCGGTCGTGTAGATGTCCGGGATGCGGAGCAGATCTCCAAGACTGAGCGGCGTGCTGACTTTGAGCTTCTTGCGGAGCTTTTCCAGCTGTTGCCAGTAGGCTTCGATACGCTCAAGGCTGAGCGTGGAAGCAAGCGGTGAGTCGCTATCGGTTTTGACGGTCACTTGCACGGTGCCGCGGTTGATTGTGCCCCGCACAAGCTCGCGAAGCTCGATTTCCTTGTGAGAAAGTTGCTTCGGCAGCCGGCAGCTGATTTCGAGGTAGCGACCGTTGACCGTGCGGATTTCGACAGTAGCCCGAATACCTTGTTCGCTCAGCGAAGCAGTGCTGAGCGCTGTCATGCTCTTCATGCGTTGTTTTGGGTGGTTCCGGACACAAGTGGGCGCAAAGATACGGCGCACTCGACCCCCGGATGTCCGCACGAGTTTTGCAGGCTCCGCGTTCGTCGGGTTCTACTGTTCTTGGGTTGGCGTTGTGAACATACCTGGGCTTGTTGCGTTGCAGCAGCTTGTTGCCTCCAGCACGCATATCGTCGCACGCTCGGTCGCTCAGGCAGTGCCAGCGACGACGGTTGTGTTCTACCGTGGCGTCTTTTCGGTCTGTGCGTATGCGGTGTGGATTTGGTTTGTTCAGCGGCAGCGGCTTGGGGGAACGTTCCAGTGGCGGGATTGGTGGCGCTTTGCGCTGCTGGGACTGGTGAATATGCCGCTCAACCAGTATCTCTTCGTTGCAGGACTTCGCTACACGACTGCACCGAACGCAGCACTGGCATTTGCACTCTCGCCGGTGTTCGTGCTCGCGCTTGCGTCGGTATTCTTAGGGGAGCGGTTGCGGTGGCATGCAATCATGGGTATCGCGCTTGCGGTCCTCGGAGCTGTGATCGTTGCATTTCAACGCGGTGCTTCGCTCCGCTCGGAGGTCACAGTTGGCAACCTCATGGAGCTGGCAGCCAGTTGTGCGTGGGCGTTCTACACTGTTTGGGGGCGTCCGCTCGTGCAGCGATACGGCGCCGTCCCGACAACGGCGTTCGGCATGCTCTGGGGTCTGGGGCTGTTTGTGCCCGTTGCCGCGCTTGTGCCGGGCGGTCTGCTGCCACCGGATGCGATAAGCCCAAGGCAGTGGGGCGAGATCGCATACCTGGGTATCGTCACCAGTGGCGTTGGGTGGGCGCTGTGGTATGTGCTCCTGCGGCAGATCGAAGCAAGCCGGCTTGCGGTGTTCAACAACCTGCAGCCAATCTTGACGGTGATCCTCTCATGGCTTGCATTTGGGGAAGTGCCGCCGCCTGCGTTCTGGATCGGGGGTGCAATTGCTCTTGCAGGGGTTCTTCTGGCGCAACGTACCTGATGGTCAGAGCCTGTTGCCATCAGCGTCGAAGAGAAACATCCCCGTGCGATCAAATCGAACGCCGATTGTTGTGCCCGGCGTCAGCTCGGCTGTTGGCGGCAGACGCATGGTCAAGGGCACGCTCCCTCCGATGCGACCGGAGGCGATAGACTCGTGCCCGAGATACTCGACGCGCTCAACCGTAAGCTGCACCTGAGCCTCGCTCGACGGGAGCACATGTTCGGGGCGGATCGCAAGCGTTGCGTTCATTGGCAACGATGGCGGTTGCTTTCGGAGGATATCTGGCTCCAAGGGCAGCGTGAGTGCTGCGTCTCTGGTATGGAACAGAAGCGTTCCATCTGCAGCATCGAGTACTCCTGCAATCGTGTTGATTGGCAGCGTTCCCAGGAACGTTGCAACGAACAGCTCCGCCGGATCGCTGTACAGCTCGGCAGGTCTGCCGACTTGCAACAGCCGTCCGTGCTCGAGAACAGCGATGCGATCGCCCATCGTCATCGCTTCCGTGTGATCGTGGGTGACGTAGAGTGTTGTGATGCCAACTCGTCGTTGAAGTGCTGCAAGCTCTGCCCGCATCTCCATGCGGAGCCGCGTGTCGAGATTCGAAAGAGGCTCATCGAAAAGGAACACCCGTGGCGAGCGCACTAACGCTCGCCCGACGGCTACGCGTTGCTGCTGCCCGCCGGAAAGCTCACGCGGAAAGCGTTCGAGTAGGCCCTCCAGACCGAGCAACGCTGCGATCTGCCGGACACGCTGGTGGATTTCTGCCGTCGGGACTTTCCGCACGCGTAAGGGGAACGCGAGGTTCTCTGCGACGGTCATGTGTGGGTAGAGGGCGTAGTTCTGGAAGACCATCCCGACATCCCGGCGCTGGGGCGGAAGGTTGCTGATGGGATTGCCATTGAAGTAGATCTCACCGCTGGTAGGCGATTCCAGTCCGGCGATGAGTCGGAGCAGCGTGCTTTTGCCGCAGCCCGAGGGACCGACGACGACGAGAAACTCTCCCGGCTGCACCTCGAGCTCGATGCCGTCGAGCGCTACAGTTGCGCCAAAGTGCTTGCGGAGTTGCTCAAGGCGCAGGTGGGTCATTGCTGAGAATGGCTGCTGTCGTGCTCGTGCCGTGCCAAGAGAGAGGCAACTTCTCCGACCAGCGCCATCATCTTGGCGTAGTTCATTCGCTTGGGGCCGACGACGCCGATTGCATACGTCGCTGAACCGACCTTGTAGCGCGTCGAGATCAGCGCGTACTCGGTCAATTGCCGGTCGCCGAGTTCTTCCCCGATTTTGACCTGGACGCCGTACAGTGGCGCGTCGCTGGTGCTTTCGAGCAGATGGATAATCATCTCCTCGTTCTCGAGCAGCTCGATGACTGCCCGGAATCGTTCGGGCGAGGAAAATTCCGGCTGCTGGACCAGTTGCTGCGCGCCGGCAACGTACACGCGCTGGCTTTCGTGTTGGGCAAAGAGCACATCAATGGATTCGGCAAAGACCCGCAGGACAGGGTGGCTCAATTCTTCGCGCATCAGAAGTGCGAAGCGCTCGCGGACAAAGTCGAGCGTGCGCCCTGCCAGCCGCTCGCTGAGCACCTGCCCAAGCTCATGCAGCTCGGTTGGGTTGAGTTCTGCATCGGTTTCAAGCGTGATGGTGCGGACAACGTCCGAATCGAGATCAACGACGACGACAAACCGCTGCGACGAAAGCGGAACCAACTCGACCCGGCGAATGACCAAATCCCGCAAGCTGGGCAGTTGCGCTACACCAAGCAGGTGCGACAGCTCTCCGAGTATCCGCGAGGCCGTCCGGAGCGCCAGCTCACCGCTGATGCTGGCAAGGCGTTGGCGGAGCGCCTGCTCTTCACGCTGCGTGAGTTTGCCGTGCTGCATGAGGTAGTCCACGTAGAGGCGGTAGCCTTTATCCGTCGGGATTCTCCCGGCAGAGGTGTGTGGATGCGTCAGATACCCGCGGTCCTCTAAGTCTGCCATGACGTTGCGGATGGTCGCTGGTGACAGCCGCAGCGTCCGGGCCAGCATCCGGGCAAGCGTGTGGGAACCGACGGGTGCAGCGCGCAGGACGTAGGTCTGCACAATTGCACGGAGAATCGTCTGCTCACGTTCGCTCAAATCCAGCTCGCTGCGTTGCATCGGTGCTGCACGCGAAAGGAGGGCGTTCATCGCCAATCGAACCAATGTTCAACCTGCTCAAAAAAACGCACAACAACACCCTGCATTTTACGGGAAGAACAGTTGGAGAAAATGCACAAGGTAACTCCCCCACGCGAACGTGGACTGGAGTGCGATCACAACGATGCCGGCGATGATGGCGATACTCCCCAGCCCTGCGACGTACACCAACCAGGGAACCTCCTCGAATACGATCGAGCATGCACGCAGCAAACGAAGGATGCTCCAGAGCGTTGTCATTGCAAGAAGGCCCAACCACAGCAGTGGCGGTGTTATCGCCAAGAGGCGAAAGAGCACCATCGCAAATGGCAGGAAGAGCACAACCGGTACCAACGCCCACACGACCATCGTCAGCGCGTCGGCAAAAAACACCGCTCGCTTGGCAACGGCAGCGATCAAGCGCACGACGAGGGCAACCCCAATGATCTTGACGAGCACGACGAGTACGATGACAGTCATCGCCAGTTCCGGTGACCACGCAAGCTGGATGTAAAGAGCCTTTCCGCTCGGACCGAGTGTGAGGAGATTGCTCAGGTAATCAGCAGCAGGAGATTGGCGCGTTACGTACAGCAGTGTTGCCAGCACGAGCGCATAGGTTGTCGCCAGCAGCAGTGCCAGCAGCAGCGTTTGCCCCTGAAGCAAGATCCGTTGGTCACGAATGTCCATGAAAAAATTGTGCGAGTGTAGGAATGCACGCAACATGTACTCACGGAAGCGACGAGAACGATTCATGAGCCAGAATAGGAGAACCAATCCGCCCATGCCACCAGCCATGAACACGTACGGTGTGCCAGCATCGTAGCTCCCTGCTTGGAGTAGAGGCTCCGGTTCGCCGGTATTGAGTGCGCGGAGCATCTCGAATGCAAGCCGAGTGCGCCGCGCGGTGTCGACAAGCCCTTCGTAGCAGAGTTGCTCCGAAGGTGTATTCGTTGGCAGCAGAGGGAAGAGTGTCTGATAATCGCAAAAGCAGCGAACGATTGTACCGCCGGTGTGGTACGCTGCGCCAAGACGGTAGAGCTGACTGATTGCTGCTGCTTGAGCTTCAACCGAAAGGGGATCTGCATAGCCATTGCGGTTGAATGGTTGCACGAGTGCACCGCCGAGGATTGCCCACGGCTTCTGGCCAAGCGTCGCAAGAGTGCGGGAGAGTTCCGGCTCGATAGCGCTGCGACTGCGCCAGAGCGTTTGGTCGCTGATGAACACTGCATCGAGTGGGAGCGTCTTGCCACCACCACCATCGAGTGGATGTCCAGCTGCTAACACCGCAAAACGGAGAGTGCCTGGTGGAACGAGCAGTGCAAGCGTGCCGATAAACTCTTGGACAGCATCGTTCGACAGTGGTGCCATCGAACTGAGCACGTACCCCACGACGCAAGGTTCCCCCCCGTATGCATCGCGCAGCCGGACCATCATGTTCTGTGCGCGAGTGCGGAGCTCTTCTTGCGCATAGTAGCGCGTTGGAAGATCGCCAAATGGAAGATCGAGCACCACTGCAATCCCAGCACTGCTGCAAAGCTCCAGAAAGCGTTGCGATGGAGGTAGCCACGCGCAGTACACGAGGTTGACCCCAAGCTGCTGAAGCAGGCGGACGTCGCGTTCGTAGTTCGGCTCAACGAGCCTACCATCAGGACGGGATTGCCATTGATCAACGTACACGACCCCCCGTGCAAGGACTGGCGCACCATTGATGCGAATGAGCGCATGCTCGCCGCGAGCCGGCTGCACTGAACGGAACGCGATACTGCGCTCGAGGTCATCGAGCAGAACACCTGCAGCACTAACTTCGATTTGCAACTGGTAGAGCGATGGCGATTGCACCGACCAGAGCTGTGGCGATGGGACGCGCAACTCCATTGTGACAGGGAGTGTGCGTTCAGGAATCGGCGCAACGGGCTGCTCGCTCGACGCGACGATCGTACCGCCCTGCCGCAGCGTTGCGCGGAGCAGGAGGTTGGGTGCAGCATTACCTCGCTGACTGCCGATGGAGGCAGTGATGCGCAGCAGTGCCTTCTCTTGGTCAAGCTCTTGGTCGAGTGCTATGCGTTCGATCGTTGCTGCCGATGCGCTTCCGATAAGGGCTACAGGGCGAACGATGCCTACCGGTCGGAGCGGAGCACGCCATTGCATCCGCTGCTGCAGTGCAGCTTCGTCCGAGGCGAAACTTGCGCTCAGCTCGACGGTGTTCCGCCCTGCGTGGAGGACGCCACGCGGAATCGTAACAGAAAAGGGAACCTGCCCACTGAAAAATCGCCCCAGGTACTGACCATTGATCGTAACTTCGACTGCATCGCGCACGCCGCCGAAGGAAAGGTGCCACGTACGCTCAAGGGCTGTGCTATCAAGGTGGATCGTCTTGCGGTAGAGGATCCGGTTTGGTGCGGCGTCCTCTACCCGTGGAAGCGAGACTGGTTGCCAGGAGCGCCCATCGTCGAGCGAACGTTGCCATTGCCCGCCAAGCGGTACGACGACGCGTGTGCGAGACTGCCACGGTGAAAACTCTCCGCCAGCAGCATACAGCGAGTTGGCAACAAGGATGATTGCAATGCCAAGAACGAACCGCACATCAAGAGTTGGAGAAAACAACAGCATCCGATGCTCCGGGCGAAAACGCAACGTTTGGTGACCGCAGTTGGCTAATTGCTCCGAAAGGAGCAGGGCTTCTTCCGAATGCGGGCGAAAATACGAGCACCACTCCAGCGTCGTAGGCATTGACCAATAGCAGCTGCCTCAAGTGTAATTTTGAGCTGCAGGACAACGCCGCGTCCGCTGCAACAGTACCACTACCCAAGAGGATAGCATCGTTGCTCTACTGTGCTACCTGCTCGTTGTGACGTAAGTATCGCTGTTGCTCTCTGCACGCAACAGTAGTGGTAGTATTCATCATCGGAGTTTCCATCGAGCTGTGTCGTGTTCATCACTGCGCAGGTGGCCAGTTTCATCTGCAGCTGTCGTTGTAGCGGTCGTTGTTGGCACCGTTGGGACGGCGTACGCATTGGCACGGGTAGGTGCACTACGGCTGCAACGGGCAGCCCTTGCCGATAGCGTCCGCTCCTCCCGGCGAGTTCCGCTACGGTACAGTGATGCGCAATCGCCAGTGCGACGGCCATCGGGGGTGGAAATTCTCCAGCAGCTCGACACCAACGGTACGGTGGAGCTGCACGAACAAGTCGGCGGTGTTGACGTTTCCCCACCGCGCTTTGTCGAGCTTGATGCGTACCTTGCTGAGCGTCGGGGGCGGCTTGTCCGTCAGCTGTGGGATTCGCTTTCGACAAGCTACGATCTCAAGCGTGCGCTCTCGGGGGGAAATCTCGCCAAGCTGCTCTCCCAATCGTCGGGCATTGCCATTCCGCTGCCACCGAACCCACTGACGACAATCTTCGGCAAGCCTGAGATCAGCATAACCGTCAACGGGGAAGTCAATCTCCGT
>BEHW01000032.1 GCA_002898675.1 bacterium HR20 | reverse complement strand
TTCCGATCTCAACCATAGCCGCCCAACACCCCGCGCCTGCGTTTGTACTGGTGGCGTCTGTTGATCTCCATCGAGCCAAAGCTCGAACGCTAATTGGCTATTGGTTGAAAGCGCCAACTGACCACGCAACTCCCCATTGGGGTACGACGCTGTGTGAATGTTCAAGTAAACATCCCCACGCACCAGTGCGTCAGCAAAACTGCTCGCATCAACATCACCGACGATCACGTTCCCTTGCACCATCCCGGACAAATCCGCAACCACCGGACCGCTGGTTCCACGGCTCCCACTGTGCAAATGCGCACCCGTCACCTGTCCAACGCCTTGGAATGCTGCCCAAATACGCAAGCGCTTCCCATCCTGTCGTAATGCTGCCACCACCATCCCACTGGCATTCGTCATGATTGGGGGCGTTTGCTCTCCGCCGCTCAGCATGGCAGAGAACTGAAGATCCGTCTCCGCGTGAAGCTGGCCGCGCAACTCGCCGCCGGGGTTGGTCACTGTGTGCACCGCTGCGTAGAGCTCTCCAGTGAGTGCTGCAGCAATGAGTGCTCTCGGCAGCATACTCAGTCGGGTTGCTGTCGCTACGATATTCCCGCGCAGCGCAGTGCTCAGATCCAGCACCACGTCGCCGTTTTCACCCACCCGTCCGCGATGGAAGTGAATACCAGTAATCCTACTGGTCAACCCAGCAACTGACCCGAGCACGTAGGCACTGTCCTTCTGAAAGTTCAGCAGGACAGCGACCACACCCCGTGCTTGCGTTTGCACCGCTGGCACGACCTGACTGCCACTGAGCTCCGCAGTGAGCAAAACCTGGGAGCTCAAGTTTGCCTCTGCCACAGACGATGCCCACCCGCTACCGCTCAACGCTACAAACAGGAGCACAACGAGAATACGACGCATCATTGGAACCTCCAACAGAGAGTGTGAAACATGACGCCGATACCTACGGAGGATACCCTTGGTTGGATTTTCGATTACCGAAAAATTTTTCTTCCCCCCAGCTTGAGAGAAGCATGCACTACCGCGTTCCGCGCTCGGTCAAACGAGGCGATGGTAACATCCCGACAAGAACCATGCGAGAAAGCGTCGGTACTGCGCTACCACCGCGTGGCTCGATCGTCACGGCAAATCCTTCAGCCGATGGAACCGGCTTCATCGGGTATACAAGTCGAAGGGAATCGGGCGAGAACACTCCGGCATCTACCGGTTTACCACGAACTATCGCCCAGAGTTGGTACTGCTCCTGAGTGTTGAGTGGCTCGAGGATCGGCGTAACAAGCAGAAGCTCGCCACTGGATTTTTCCCACCAGAGTGTTGCTCGTGCGGAAGGCTGCTGCTTCGTTCCTTTGAGCGTCACTGCTAACGCTTTCCCCCCAAGTGCACGGGTAAGGAGTCGGAGATCGTCCAACCCTTGGTTGAGACGTGCAACCGTCTGGTGATGATCTCGCTGAATGCTCGCAAGATTTGCTTCTACCTGCTCCACTCGCGTGTGGAGCTTCAACAGCACAACACCACCAGCAATGATCGCTGCAGATTCGAGAAGAATTGCTGCGCCGACGATCGCGACCCACCTTCGTGGAGTCAATCTCTTCGAAGGCACGCTCGCTGGTACTTGATCAGTTGGGGCATGCTGCTGCAACGCATTCCAAATCTTTTCCTGCAACTGTGGCGGTGGCTCAACAGCATGCGTTGCTGCAAACTGTGCAATCGTTTGCTCGACTCTGGCAAGCTCTTGCTGAAGCTCTGGGTACTGATCGAGGTAAACTTCGAACTGGGCGCGCTCAGTCGCATCGAGCAAACCAAGCACATAGCTTTCCACGATCCCAGATTCGATGATGTCCTTGACGGTCATAGCTCATCACGTAGCAGTGCACGAAGCTGAAGCATCGCAGCACGCAAGCGGGTTTTGACGGTACCGAGCGGTATGCCCAGCGTTTCTGCGATTTCCGTATGCGTGTAGCCACCGAAGTATGCGAGCTCGACGATGCGACGTACTTCGCAGTCGAGCTTATCGAGCAATTCCCGTAGGCCAATGTGGTCCACGTTCGGTTGAATACTCCAGTTGTCGTGGTCATATACGTAATCGGGGAGTTCGTCGGTTTTCTGCTGTTCTTGGTACCGACGTGAACGGAGATAGTCTATGGCGGTATTCCGCGTGACGTTCAGCATCCAGGTAAAAAGTGTTCCCCGCTTCTCATCGTAGCTCGGCAGCCCTTGCCAAATCTTGATGAAGCTGTCCTGCAGAAGGTCCTCGGCAGTCTCGCGATCATGGACGATTGCCAGGAGCAGACCGTAGAGTGCTGCTGAATACCGCTGGTAAATCTCCGTGAAGAGCTTTTTATCCCGCTGCTGCAATTGCTCGCGTGTAAACGTCAGCGGGGCGATCTGCTTTTTCTGTGAGTGCTTCATCCTGGCTCAGCCAATCAATCCTGGCACACGCAATTTAGCACTACCGCACAACCACAAGTGGCAGAATCCCCACGATCTGGCCACGCTCATTTTCCACACGCAGGATATAGAAGCCGCTCGGCAAGCTGGCTGGAAGCGGCACTGCCATTGCCCTGGAGGCAAGGATCGTCTCCGCCCACTGCATTCCCCCGCGTGCGTCAACAAGTGCTAGCCGCACGCGCATCGGTTCATCAGTTTCGATCATCACGGCAGCACCCTCTCCCTGCTCGATCGGATGCGGCACAACTGCAAGTCGCACGCCGCTGGAGAGGACGACCTTCATCCACGGCACGCACGCTTCGAGAATGACCATCCCATCATCGTGTTCGATGAGGTAGGGCTTATCTGTCTCCGCCCAGGAGCGTGTAAAGTGGAGCTCTGACCGCAGCGGAGGTGACTGCAACCCCCACAGCGAAAGCACCGCAACCGTATCGCTTGCTCCCAGCAATCGCACTGCCTGGCGTGGCACTCGAACACGGAGCATCCCAGGCTCAACTTCCATCGGCACTGATACCGGTGGATTTCCAGCCACTGCAGAAAGTGGCTCGACGACGAAATCATTGAATTGCACCGCAAAACCGATCGCCTCAGGGCTCGCCCGCCAGAGCGCATCGGCACTGCTATCGCGCGTCGTCAGCAGCACCGGCACCCGGAGCGTATCGCCAACTAACCCCGCATGCACCCCAATCGAAAGACGAGCGCGGTAGAATTCCTGCTCAACATTTGCTCGAAGCTCAAGTACTGCAGTATCCTCGCATGCTGAACGCTCCACCAACCGCACCAGCGCACGATACGGGCCAACCTGCCGTGGCGTTAGTGCAATGCGGAGCTGGTATTCCTGCCCCGGTGCGATGCTCTGTGGCAGTGCTGCTTGCAGTTGCACATCGGCTGCACCCTCGATCGTCACGACATCGTAACCCACAATTGCACGCTCGATCGGCGAAGGATTCCAAATGCGAACCAACTTCGCTGTCGTGCTATTCTGCATCGCGTCATCCCATTGCAGCAGCGTTGGATCATACGCAAGGCGCGGACGAAGGACTGTGTACTCTACCGTCGCTCGAAGCTCTGCAGGACAAACGATGCTTTCCCACACAAAGCGCTCAACACCAGGCAAACCGACGACGACCTGCGAGGGATCGAACATCGCTGCAACTGCCACCGAATCATTCGGTGCTACGACCACTTGTTGCACCTCTGGCGGTAGTCGCCAAGAAGATTGCAAAGGCGCTTGCCGCAGCCGGAGGGTATCTCCCAGCAAACCGCGCGCATGAAATACAAACACCACTTGCTGAAGGGGTGAACATGGTTCAAGTATCCCCAGTGTTTGTTTGTCTGGCATGACTGTCGTTGTTACACGCGCAAAGTTGCCGCTGAGCGGTACTCGCAGCGTTGAGCGCATCGCCTCGATCACCAGACTCGCTATATGCTGGCCTTCGCCAGATGGCAAGTACTCGACAACAAGGCTGGAAGAATCGCCACGCGGAAGTGGTAGCGGGAGTGCAGCAAGACCGACGATCCGAAACGGTGCATCCGGTGGCTCGATTCGCACTGCAGTGATTGCTTCAGGATTTGTTCCCGCATTGACAATCGTCACCGTGGCTCGTTCGGCGATGGGCGAGCAGCGCTGCGGAGCAAACGAAACAGTGCGCGGTTCGACACGGAGGTCGTAAAGTTCCAGCGGCTCGATGGTACACTCGACGCTCAAACATTGCTCGGTTTCACAGAGCGAATCGGTTCGGAGACACAGCGTGCCTGCAAGCACACCAGAGGTACTATCAGCGGCGACGGTAATCCAGAGTGTGTCGCTTGCTCCAACCGGAAGCACAAACGGAAGTGGCTGATGCTCGACATTCCATCGCCCATCAGCTGGTGCAAGCTTCACGCTGACAACCCGTGCTTGCGCAGTTCCGACCGAGCGAACTGCAACAGGCACACGCAGCAACTGCCCCGCCTGCACACGCACGCGAATGGCGTTTGGCTCGAGCACAAGAGCAGTCGTCTCCGCTCGCCCTCGCAGAAGCACTGAATCACGAAGATCGCATGGATCAACCGTCAGCACGAAGAGCTCCTCCCACGTCCCTGCTTTGTCCGGCGTAAACGAAACGCCAATCTGCCCCTGGCCAGTGGGCGGGACTACTACCGGCAATCCCGTCGTAACGCTGAACGGCGGCTGGGCGCTTGCTGTCAACGTCAACGGCACGCTACTTCGACTTACAACGTCCACAAAGAGCACGCGTGACTGGCCAACGCAGAGCGTGCCGAAGTCCATCACTGCCGGCGATCGCTGCCATACCGGTCGATCGGATGTGTACTGGAGCGCCACGCGGAGTGGCCGAGCAACATTCCGCACAAGCGTTCCATCGTTGTGGTCGAGCACCAACGTTGCGACGCCGCTCCCTTGCCCACCAAAGCGAACGTAGATCCACGTAGAATCTTTCGGTGGCACGATGATGGGCAGTCCACCGCGGCTTGAGCCCACAAGCTGGAACGGCGCATCGCTCGGCTCGATCCAGAGTGCAGCAATCTGGAGATCCGCATTCCCCGTGTTGAGCACACGCACAGAATCGAGCATCGCCAAGCCACAAGCAGAACTCCAGACCGGCGCGCGAACGCTAATGATCGGCGACTGCGCATAGACCCGGACGCGAACGAGTGTATCGTAGCTGCACGGCTCGATGCGGAGGCGATACACTGCTTCGTACCAACCCGTATCCGGTGGAACGAACGCTAGCTCGATTGCGCTTCCACCCGGTGGGATTGTCAGCGGCACTGTGCTTCGGATGAGGAAATTTGCACCTCGAACTTGCGTGACTGAGCTAATCTGCCCCGGCTGGCTCGATGCATTGCCAACCGGTATCGCCAATCGCACCGTTTGCCCCGCCGGAACGCCAATTGCCTGCACGAGCGTATCCTGCACCGCAACGGCACGCCCAAGCTGCTCGCCTTGCAGCGATACGGTGAGTCGTTGACCGCTGGCAATTTCAACCCCGAGCGTTGCGCGGTGCACGCCTTCGCCGAGTGGCATGTACCGAACCACAACCATGAGTGAATCGCACGAGGGAATCGCTGCCGGTTGCGTTGATGGCGAGATGATCGCAAACGCTGCTGAATCGCTCCCAGTAATGCGCAGTGTCGCAAGCGCACTGTTCCACGAGCGATTGCGGATGTAGAGCGTATCGAACCGCAGCACTGGCGGACAGAGCGCGCCAAAGTCGAGCGTCGTACGACTTGCAGTCCACTGCGCACGCCCGTAGCGATAAATCCCTTCGCCGACAACAAAGCCAGTCGTATCGTCAATCATCCAGATGTCATCGAGATCGCCACGCGTGCCACAGCCGCGATACTGCCAGTTCTGCCCGCCATCGCTGGTGTACCAGACCTGCCGTGCAAAACCGCAGATCCACCCCCGTTGCGCGTCGTGGAGAAATGCGCCAAACATCGGTACACCGGTCGAATAGCTCCGCCAGGACTGCCCCCCATCGGTCGTGAAGCGACCTCCACCACCAGAGCCCTGACCGCTACAGTTCGACCCCGCCCAGGGAATCAAGAACGCTGTGCCGCGCACGGTCAGCTCCTCGTTCCAGTACGCTGGCCCGCTCGACGCAAAAACCGACCAGGTTGCACCGCTGTCGGTCGTCTGCCAGAGAAGCCCACTGCTGACCGCATACCCTGTCCCATTGGCGAAAAGTATCGCATCGGTCAAGCCGCTCGATGGCTGGTTACTCTGGAAGAGGGTCCAGGACTGCCCACCGTTAGTTGTTCGGAAAAAGTTCTGCGGTCCCGCGCATCCGCCCCCGAGGACGACACCCACCGTTGCCGAAAGGAAATAGCATCCCCACGGACCTTCGCTCGGGAACGGCGGGGTAGCGTCCACCCATGTTACGCCGCCATCGGTCGAACGGAAAACTCCGGCAGGCCCTGAGGTGTAGCCGTTGAGCGCATCGAGGAACTGCACAGATTCCAGGTGGCCGCCCATCCGCCCGTTGTAGGGTACGATGCTCCCTTGCCAGGTTCGGCCACCATCGGTGGTGCGCACAACGTACCCATTGTACCCACACGCCCAGCCATACTGCGGATTCGACGGCAGGAAGAACACATCGAGGTAGTACCCTTGTGCAAATTGCCCCGGCAGCGAAACTTCCTCCCACACTTGCGCTACTGCGTGGCCGCACACAAGCGCACCAACGAGCATTCCAAGAGCGAGGTGGCTGGCTTTCATTGGCATTCCGCGGCGTAGTCACAAGCCAACAGCGAAGCTACGGAAATTTCCTGCAAGAACAAAACGCTCCTCGGTGGCGACATTCTTCTCGTTGAACTTCCGACGTTGTGTGCCCATACCACCGTGAACTTTCCGATAGCCGAATTATTGCCGCAGAATCCACGAGCTGTAGCAATCCGCGGAGCCCCCGCAATTGCCCTTACAGCATTCGGACAGCAATGACATCGGCGATTGTCTGGCCACCGCTTTGCTCAGCAGTGCGAGAGTGAACGGCAACGATTTCCCACCGATGCTCGCGCAGCGTTCCCAG
This sequence comes from bacterium HR20, assembly GCA_002898675.1. Classification (GTDB taxonomy): domain Bacteria; phylum Bacteroidota; class Ignavibacteria; order Kapaibacteriales; family NICIL-2; genus NICIL-2. The sequence continues at coordinate 13,685 of BEHW01000032.1, read as the reverse complement.
CGCTTGCTCAATGCTGCACTTGCGATCTTCAGAGTCACTAATCGTACAAGCGATGCTCGTAACACGCACCGCCGTGCAGGGAATGAGCGCATCGAGCAGCATGCACTCCTGCGGCTGTGAGAGCCAGACGGCTACAGGCTCATCCTCATCACAGAACACCTCAAGGGTTGCAGCCAGCGACGTCCCGATGATTGGAATCTCGCCAGGAGCGAAGCTGACTTCTTCGTGCAAGCGAATTGCAGAACGAGAAACGTACCACTGCTCGTCGGTCATGCTACAGTAGCGGAGCTGCTCCCATGCCGCTGGGTTCGGTTCGAAGGTGATGATCCGCCCACGAAACCCCGCGCGTCGGAGCTGAACGCCTATAGCGCAACTGCCTGGGTGAATATCGAAGACAACCGCAATCCCAGCGCTCTGGAGGATATCGGCGATAACCTCTAGCTGCTGCTGCGGTGAATGGATGCTCGACGGCGTATCAGCACGGCTACGCAGCAACCGTAGCCGACGCGCCGCTGGCGAGAGGCGATAGCTTGGGTAGTCGCGCTCCATCGTCATCGGTGGTGTGGTACTTCTCTGCGTTGTTGCAAGCGCTATGCCAACGGCTGGCCTGCTCAATTTGTGCACAGTTGCATCGTCGTAGAGCGCAGTGTATTCCATCCCGGACGGCAACGCCATGATCAAAGCGCTCATCGCGGATGACCACCCGATCATGCGGGAAGGACTCAAGCTCTTCCTGGTCTGCAACATGGACATCGAAGTCGAGGAAGTCTCCAGCGGCGCCGAAGCCGTCGAGTACGTTCGCTCCCATCCGAACGATTTGGACATCGTGATCTTGGATATTTCCATGCCAGGAATGGACGGCCTCGAAACCCTCCGAGTTCTCAAGGACATTGCCCCCCAGCTTCCAGTGCTCATCTTGAGTGCGTACTCGGAAGACCAGTACGCCCTCCGCGCGCTCCGAAGTGGTGCCAATGGCTACTTGATGAAGACATCCGCCACCGAAGAGCTCGTCGAAGCTGTCGAGCGCATCGTCGAGGGAGGAACGTACCTAAGCCCCAGCATCGCTCATCGCATCACCAATCAACTGCGCGGAGAAGATTTGCCACCGCACCACATCCTCTCCGAGCGCGAGTTCGAGGTCATGCGGAAAATCGCTTCGGGAAAGACGTTGACGCAAATCAGCCAAGAACTCAACCTGAGCATCAAGACCGTCAGCACCTACCGCAGCCGCATCCTCGAGAAGATGAAGTTCCGCGATAACGCCGACATCACTCAATACGCGCTGCGGCACGGCTTGCTCAGCGACGCAGTCTAACCTGCACCCTGCGGCCAAGCATTTCCCCCTACCCTGAGGCCATTTGCATCTGTTCGCCTGCCTGCACCGGAAGCGACGCATCGTACACCAACGAGCGATAGAGCGCAAACAGCTTGCTGCAGATGTGGCTCCATTGGTAGCACTCGGCATCAAGACGTGCTCGCATGCGCCAGAGCAGCATACTCTCCGGAGGAAGCGCCGCAATCTCCTCGACTGCCGCGACGAACGCATGCACATCGTTTGGTCGAACGCGGAAGCCCGTCATGCCATGGCGGACAAGGTCTGCTGAGCCTTGGCTATCGGCAACCACACATGGCACCCCTGATGCAAGCGCTTCGAGAGTGACGTTCCCAAAGGTCTCCGTGTCCGATGGAAACACGAATACATCGCTCGATGCATACGCCTGCGCAAGCTCGTGCCCTGCGCGATAGCCAAGGAAGTGGGCATCGCGCATCAGGCGCCGGAGCCGATCTTCGATTGGCCCGGTACCGACGATCACCATCGCATATCTGCGACGATCGAGCCGATCCCATAGCTCGATGAGCATCCGCAGATTCTTTTCCCACACCAAGCGCCCGACGAAGAGCAGCACCCGCTGCTCGGGGCGAATTCCCAGCCGCTGGCGCCACTGGTGCGATGCCCAGCGCGGATGGAAGAGCACCATGTCCGTTCCATGCGGCAGGTGCTCCAGATTGCCAAGCCCCATTCGACGCAGCTCCTCGAGCAGCCGTGCAGATGGCACCAGCACGCGATCGCAACGACGGTAGAAATCCAAGAGCGAGCGTTCAACGATCGGACGCAAAATTCCCATACGGTGGTGCCGAAGGTAACTCGGAAAGTGCGTATGGTACGTTGCAATCGCAGGAATGGCGCGCTGCCGTGCCAAACGCAAGGCTGCCCGTCCAAGCGGGCACGGTGTATGGATGTGGAAAACGTCCGGCTCTCGTTCACGTTGCAGAATCGCTCGCTCTAAGGAAGCGCGCGTTCCAACGAAGACCCTGTAGTCACGGTACACTGGCAGCCGCACTGCTGGAAGCTCGACCATTGGAAATCGCTGCCGCTCGACTGGATCAGCAACCGCAGTCACAATGACTGGTTCCAAGCCCGCTGCACGATGTCGCTCCAAGTATTCGTAGAGCACACGGGTGACGCCATCTTGCCCACGTCGGGCTGTCCCTGCAACATGACAGACAACCATGCCATCTGCTCGAAATGTGCAACGTCTGCGGCAAAACTTCTCCCCCCACGTTAGCCGAACATAGCGGCAATGCTACGTTGCAGTTACCGTGCATCATCGCGTCGTTGTATTTTGCCAAGAGCATGTGTTGACCGTACCGCATGTTGCCATGAACTCCGTGCTCCTATGGCTGCTGTGCGTGGTGAGCCTGTCGGCGCAAACGCTTGAGAGCTTGATTGAACGCCAGCTCGGGGACGTCGTCGCACTCTACAAAGAGCTGCACGCTAACCCGGAGCTTTCGTACTACGAAGCCGAAACATCCCGTCGCGTCGCCGATGCGCTGAGAGCAGCAGGCTTCGCTGTAACCGAGCGTGTCGGGAAGTATGCCGACTCAACTCTCGAATGCTACGGCGTCGTTGGTGTGCTGCGCAATGGGAGCGGACCGACGCTGCTCATTCGCGCGGATATGGACGCTCTGCCGGTTGAGGAACAAACAGCGCTTCCCTACGCAAGCAGGCGCACTGCCCGCTCAGAACGTGGCGAGATGGTGCCTGTCATGCACGCCTGCGGGCACGATATTCACGTTGCCATGCTCATCGGCACTGCACGGGTTCTGGCGCAGCTTCGCTCGCAATGGCGCGGCACGCTGCTCGTGGTTGCACAGCCTGCTGAAGAGCGTGGCGCCGGTGCACGTGCGCTCCTTGCCGATAGTCTCTACGAACGCTTCGGACGTCCGGACTTCATCCTCGGTCTGCACACCGATGCTGAGCACCCTGCAGGGACCGTCGGCATTGCTGCTGGGCCCATCACCGCAAGTGTGGATATGGTTGATGTCACAATCCGCGGGGTCGGCGGCCACGGAGCGTATCCCCACACGACCAAAGACCCCATCGTGATGGCAGCTGAGTTTGTGATGGCACTGCAAACAATCGTCTCCCGTGAAATCCCACCACGCCAACCTGCAGTCGTGACCATTGGCTCGATCTGCGGCGGGACAAAGCACAACATCATCCCCGACGAGGTTCAGCTTCAGCTGACCGTTCGCACCTACGACGACAGCATCCGCGACCAAATCATCAGTGCCATCGGTGCGAAAGCATACGGCGTTGCACGGGCGGCAGCTGTGCCGCTCGACCGCATGCCGATTGTCCACGTCCGCCCGGAAGAGCACACACCCCCGCAGCACAACGACACTGCGTTATCCGACCGTCTCGAGCGGCTCTTTGTGCGTGTGTTCGGCGCTGCGAACGTCTATCGGAGCGAGCCTACGATGGGCGGCGAGGATTTCGCATACTACCGCCTCGGCGGACAAATTCCCTCATGCTTCTTCCGCGTGGGTGCCGTCAATCAGGCACAGTTCAAACAAGCTCGTGCACGTGGCGAGCAACTCCCCTCGCTGCACTCATCGCGGTTTGCACCTGATCCGGAGCCGACACTACGCACAGCGCTCCGCGCGATGTGTGCTGCAGCCCTCGAACTGCTGGGGCAACGGAAGTAAACAGCGCCTCGCTCTCCCGCGAGTGCACAACGCTCGATTCCTCCATGGCAGCTTCAGCGCACGATCTGAACGGGCACAACCTGCGTTTGACCTCCAGCGCGATAGCGGCACCAGTACACACCTGCCGGCAACTGATCAAGCTGTGCGACAAGCTCGTATGCGCCAGCCTGCTGTATGGCATCGAGCACTTGCAGCACTCGTCTTCCGAGACCATCGAGCAGCTCCAGTTGCACCGGTGTTTCAAATCCAACCTCGTATGCAATTGTGACTGCCTCGCCCGCGGGATTGGGAGTAACGCTGCGAATGCGGAACGTCGTCGGGCTAATCGTGACAAATCGAAGTTCACGAACACATGTCTGCATCACAAATTCTCCGCTCGACGTCTCCGGTTGCACACATGGAGCCACTTCGGGGGGCAGCTTGATCGCAAGGCTCGGTTGGACGCGATAGGTTGTGCCCAGAAGCGTTCCCATCTCCACGGAGAGGAGCGCACCATCGCGCGCAAGAGGCACTTGTCCGCTCGCGCGGACGGTCAAAACTTGCTCGGTTCCTTCGGATGACTCCGCGGCACTGAACGTCCAGCCGCCATCACGGAGGTCGTCACGCGCTGCCATCTGCAGTGCGCCTGCGTAGTAGAGCAGATCTGGCGGATAGCGAATCTCGAACTCGATACTGCGGAGATTGAGCGCGGGCCAATACTCGGCATCGAGCGCCAGCGAATACTCCACCGGCATTCCAGGGACTATTGGCTTGCTCTCCTCGATCATCGGCACGAACGACGCGCGAAGTCGCTGCGCCGCTGAACGGATCACAACGGTGATGGTCGTATCCCCCGCTTCGGAGCGGAGATGCACCTCGATGGCAACTTCCTCGCTTGCAGGTCGCAGCGTGCACCGGTAGATCCACTGCTGGCCGACTGCAATCGCACGGGGAAGCTCACCGAGGAAATCTGCAAGCGGCTGAAACGGTTCGAAGAGCATTGCACCGAGTGACATCGCGCTTCCACGAACAATTTGGGCCTGGATGCTCTCGATCGTAACCTCGCGATCGCTCTCCGATGCAGGATTTTCAATCGCGATTGTAAACCCCGCAGAATCGCAGCGGTAGGCGGGCGATTCGGTCCCCTGTATTCGTGCGCGGAGCGCGATTCGGCACGGCACGACAGCAACAGTGATGCTATCAACATCGGTGCACCCCTGGGGCGAAGTTGTTGTCAGTACGTAGGTGGTCGTTGCGCGTGGCGATGCTATCGGCATAGGGCAATCGCTGCACGAAAGCCCCTCCGATGGGGTCCACTGATAGCGGTACTGTGGCTGGACGCCGCTTGGCTGCAGTGGGATAGACTTCCCGGTGCAAAGCTGGACACTCGGCGGGAGCGCAATGGCCGGACGAGGATGGACCGTCAGATTGATTGCAGCTTCGCGGACGCATCCATCGGCAGAGTAGCTCCGAACCGTGATACGTTGTGAGCGCGCTGCTGAAAGCTCGACATCTGGGCAATCGTAACAATCGAGCGCGGCCGTCGAATCCCACTGGAGACTCCCATCGCTTTCCGCATGGAGCCGGATGGTGCTTCCTTCGCAAACAGCAGTATCACCTGGCGCAAGTGTCAGCGTTGGCCGGCTGCGGACCGTCACTGCAAGCGCCGCTTGACTGCTGCACCCAGCCGACGTCGTTGCCGTCAGAGTATAGGTGCGAGTTGTCGTTGCAACGATTGCTACAGTGTCGCACGTCGGACAGAGCACACCATCGGCAGGCTCCCACCGCAGCGAATCCGCCCCACCGACACGAACGACAACGCGTGCTGTATCGCCTTCGCACAGCGGAGAAGGTAGGTTTCCGTCAAATGCAACGGTCGGGCGTGGGCGAACGGTAATCGTCATCGAATCGGCGACGCTGCACTGGCTTGCTCCAGCGCCACTGCTTGCGGTGATGACGTAGGTCCGTGTCTGCGTTGGTGTGAAGACCGGCTGGGAGCAGCTTGTGCAGGATACATCTTCCGCAGGATCAATCGAGATGCGGTCGGCGCCTTGCGTCGAAATCTGGAGGGCAACGCGTTCGCCTTCGCAGATCATCGTATCCGGCAGTGGAGCCATCGTCGGCTTGGGAACAACGCGCACTTCTACGACCGCTTGCGTCGTACAGCCCGCCGAATCACCCGTGATGACGTAGCGCGTCGTCCGGAGGGGGCGAATCGTTACCGTCTTGCAGTCAGCACAGCTCAGTCCCTGCGTTGGCGACCACCGCACCGTCCCGCCGTAGTCGAGCGAGAATGTCACGCTATCGCCTTGGCAAAGCGTCACGATCGCTGGCAGCTGTCCGAAGATGCCGCGCGCATATCGAACGCGGATGCTGTCCCGCGTTTCACAGTGTTCCGATCCAACGTTGCGTGCGATTGCCGTATAGACCACTTCCTTCCCTGGCTGTGGAGTAACGGTCGTTTGCGGACAGTTGCTGCAACCGAGTCCCTCGGTCGGCTGCCACTGGATCGTCTGGAAGCTTCCTTCGGCAATGAGTGTGATCGGTGCATCGCTGCAGACAACGGTATCGGGGCGAATTCGCAGTTGCGGTTTGCCGTAGACGGTGATCGTCACATCATCGCTGACCGAGCAACCGAGCGAATCATAGCCGGTCAGCAGAAGCCGCGTCGTCGCTGTCGGTGCAATCGTGATGGTGTGGCACGTATCGCACGGAATGCGAACCGCTGGGTTGCCAGGGGCAACGCTCCATTTGACCGATGCAGCATTGCCGATGACCGAAAGCGTGAGGCTATCGCCGAGGCAGAGCTCGCGATCGGGACCTGCGCTCACGTTGATGTCTGGCACATCCGGCAAGAACGCCATGCCTCCGACGTAGCCATACGAATCGGCGTAGCCATAGCCATAGACGTAGAGTCCAAACAGTCGCGGGCTCGTGATGGTGTGCGCACCGTCGCCCACGCGGACATTGGCGTAGACGTAACACGTGTTGGGCACTGGCTTGAAGTCTGCCTTGAGCGTATCACCATCGAGCAGAATGCTGTTGACGTTATTCGGTGTCGTCACGACAGTGATGTACTGCTCGTAGTACGTGATACCACCACTAGGATGGGCGACTTGGCAGGCTTGGAAGCGGTAGTGCGACAGATACTGCCGTCGCGGAGGAATGATCATCATGAAGGGGTCGCCCAACCGTAAATCCGCGCCAGCCGAATATGAACGTTTGAACTGCGCGACCATCACCGGCTGCGAGCTTTCGATCAGCGCTGCTTGCTGTAAGGGTGCTTGGTAGAATTGCCCGCGCTGAAGCACAGCAACGACGCGGCCGTTGACCTTGACTTCAGTGCCGTTTTCTGCCGCAAGCACGCGGTAGAGGTCGCTTGCCCCTTGCGGCGGTGTCTGCGCATCCTGCGGCTCGGCAAACGGCGTGACGATGTAGGTTGTTCCCCAGACCGAGCGCGGGATCATTTGCTCGTAGAGCTGATCGCGCGAAGCAAGGCTGCCACGCATCTCCACGGGAACAAGTGCCCGCTGGTGCCCAGCAAACACAGCGATGTTCTTCGTAGCGACAATGCGCGTCCCCGTCAGGTCGTAGTTCAAGTTCGTTCGGGAAAACTCTGCCTGATAGAGCACTGCTTGCCCGCGATTGAGCCGAATCGTCTTGACCTGCGTTCCACTCTCGGTAGTCGGGGCGCTCGGGTAAATCGTCACCTCGGTGCCGTCTTCGACACCCACCACGGCAAATTCTGACGGCGTGTACTGTCCGTTGAGTGTTCCGTTCGTGTTCACCACGCCGTCGCTCGGATAGCTCATGACGTAATACTCAGTGCCGAGCGCTGTCACGGGCAAGACCAATGTCGCATCGCTCGTCGTCAGCGCTTGGTTGAGGGCATAGAGAGCGATGTCTCGATCCGCCGTCACTCGAAAGACACGCAAACTGATCTGCTCGTTCTCGTTCGATGTAACAAACTGCCCATTGTTGTTGTAGCCGAACAGCTCATAGGGGCGATACTGCACACGGTGCACGAAAATTTGTTGCGGATCGGCGATGGAGAATGTGCGCGTGAGCGTCTGCCCGAGGTTGTTCGTGTACGTAATCGTGCCGTTTGTCGGCTCATCGGCAACGATGAACAGGTAGAGACTATCCGGTGCGAGATCTCCCCCATTGTGGTAATTCGGCAGGAACGCAACGTAGAACTCCCGTCCGCGCGTAGTCTGCTGCCCATGCATATCTCCAGCAAGGATCGCAGCAACAAGCAGCAAACCGAAGACTGTGCGGTAGCGCATAGCGACATCCCAATGTTTGACTGGAGCCACCAATGAAAATACGGCTTCTGAAGGCATCAGTCAGCCCAAACGAGAGCGGCAGTATCTTTGTGCTTGCCATTGCCGCGTGTTGCAGTAACACAAGCGCATCACACACAGTTTCACCACAAGGACATGCAATGTTCGCTGAACTCGAACTTTACGGCCACGAGCAAGTGGTTTTCTGCAGTGACCCCGACGTTGGGTTGCGTGCCATCATCGCAATTCACGATACAACACTCGGACCTGCGCTTGGCGGGACGCGAATGTGGAACTACGCAAGCGACGCCGAGGCGATAACCGATGTGCTCCGACTTTCGCGGGGAATGACCTATAAGGCTGCGGTCGCCGGTCTCAACCTCGGCGGTGGGAAGGCAGTCATTATCGGCGATCCGCACACGCAGAAAAGTGAAATGCTCTTCCGCAGCTACGGGCGCTTTGTCGAAACGCTCCGTGGACGCTACATCACCGCCGAAGATGTCGGCACAACGGTCCGCGACATGGAGTGGATTCGAATGGAAACGCGCTACGTCACTGGCGTGGCAGGCGAGCAAGGCAGCGGCGATCCTTCGCCCTACACTGCGCTCGGTGTTTTCGTTGGCATCAAGGCTGCAGCGCAGATTGTCTTCGGCTCCGATAGTCTCGCTGGGAAACGCATCGCCGTTCAAGGCGCTGGCAACGTCGCGCGCAACCTTGTTTCTCGCCTTGTTGAAGATGGCGCGCGTGTGACGGTCACAGACATTTTCGAGGAAAAGGCCCGCGAGATCTGCCGCGAGTACGGAGCCGAGTACGTCCCACCAGAAGCGATCTACGCGGTCGAATGCGACATTTTCTCGCCAAACGCACTTGGCGCAGTCCTCAACGACACGACGATTCCCCAGCTTCGGTGCAGCGTCGTCGCTGGCGGTGCAAACAACCAGCTTGCCGATGAAGAGCGCCACGCCCGCATGCTTGCCGAGCGTGGAATCCTCTACGCCCCGGACTACGTCATCAACGCTGGCGGGCTTATCAACGTCACCAGCGAAATCGAACACTGGAGCCGCGAGCAGGTCACCCGCAAAGTCGAGAGCATCTACGACACGCTGCTACGGATTTTCCGCACTGCCGAGCGCGAGGGTATCTTGACCATCGAAGCATCGAACCGTATTGCAGAAGAACGCATCGCACACGTGCGCCACATCCACCGCACCTACGTCGGGAGCCCAAGCATTCGCAATGGCTAATGCCGGCGCTCCTGACTATATTCGCGCCTGACGATGCGCTCTTTGCAACATGAAACGGACGCTCGAACACACGCTGGAGCCTTTTCCCCTTCGAAAGCATCATAGCATCGAAGGCAATCGGCGTTTAGCCCGCGAGAAGGTCTTCCAGATGCTCTGTGCCTACGACATCGCACAGGTGTACCGTCAACTCCACTTCGAGCATATCTTCTATCGCATCTTCGCGGACGAACACCCCAGCGAGCCTGCGCAACAACCATCGAGGATCCTCCGCCCGGAGGAAATTGCCGAGCTCGAAAGCGACATTCCAATTCGCTGGCGGCAGAACGACGTCACCTACGCCTATCGGCTCTTCGAGGAAGTGCTCAGCCATCGCTCCACGTGCGATGAACACATCGAACGTCACGCGCTCAACTGGGAGTTCGAACGTATCGCGCATCTTGATCGCCAAATCATGCGCATCGCTATCACCGAGATGCTCTGCTTTGCCGATATTCCCATCAAAGTGAGCATTAACGAAGCGCTCGAACTTGCCAAGCGCTACTCAACCGAGAAAAGCCATGCGTTCATCAACGGCATCCTCGATGCAACCGCACACGACCTCAGCGCCAGCGGTGCGATTACCAAGCCACTCGACCACATTCCACCATCGGCCTGATGCTGGCACGATGATTGCGCCCTCGGAACAAACCACTGGATGCTACTGATGATGCGAGCATGGAGCGTGCTGTGCCTTGCAGCACTTGTGACCATGGCATCCAGTGCCCAAGTACTGCGCTTTGTCAGGACAGACCCCGCAGCGAATCCTACCGTGATTACAGCGACAAAACTTTTCGGATTCGATGTCATCGCCGATAGTATCGCCGGTGTAACTGCCGTAAGCTTTGAACTTCGCTATACCGGTGCCCAGTACGTGCGCCTTGCTGCATGGAAGCCACGCTCGCTCAGCCGCCAGAGCGTCTATGTCATTGACCTCTCGGATACCACAAGCGGCAATGGCAGCATCCACATTGGCGTTCTTTCCGGACAACCATCCTCGCAGCCAGGAATGGATTCGCCAACGGTGCTTCACCTGGATTTCGTCGTTCTCCCAACAGCACCGCACGGAGCGCTCATCCAATTCAATGCTCGAAGCGCTGAAGCCGTCGTTGGAGGCGCAAGACCAGTGGTCGTCCCACTCCAACCGACACCGCTAGTACTGCGTATCCACAGCTACGTTGCGGTGTATCCTGGCGATGCCAACAACGACGGCCGCGTTGACCAACGCGATTTCAGCACCGTTGCACTCTACTTAGGGCAAGGCGCCGGTGGCGGAGCGCTCCGCGGTTACCGTCGCCAGCCTGCAAGCACGCTCTGGGAACCGCAGCTGGCACTTGCCTGGGACGATGAGCAAGCAACCTACGCCGACTGCGATGGCAGTGGCGACATCACGCTCGCCGATGCACTCGTCGTGAAGGTGAACTACGACAGCTTGCGCACTGCGACCGAGCTGGTGCACGGCAGCCAAGGAGCGTTTGTCCAATCACCTCCCGTCGGTCGTCCCTCGATCACGATCACTCTCCCTGCGCAACGTATCCAAACGATCGCACTCGAACTGGCACTCCCAGCCTATCTGGGATCCCTTGCGATCACTGCTGCTGGATGGACGATGGACTTTGTCCACTACGACACATCCAGCGGTCGTGCACTCTGTCTCGCAAGTAGTGCAGCACCGCACGATATCCCGATCATCCCCTTCCACATCGAAGCGGGCAGCCAGAAGGTTGAGAGTGCAGCGGTCCTTGCAGCGTATGCGTTGCTGGCTGATAGCAGAACAATCGTTCCCGTATCGGCGATGATTTCAAGCATCACGCAAGCCTCCGAGCCGACGTGCCCGAAGATCTATCCCCAACCAGCATGCAGCGACGATCTCATCATCGAATCCAGCCAGGCGACCATTGCAACGATCTACGCCTGCGATGGGCGGATGCTCGCCTACCTTCCACTCAACGCAGGGTCGAACCGCTACCCACGCGTGGCGCTTCTGCCCAGTGGCGCATACTGGCTCCATACCGATAGCTGCACTGTTGCCTTCACCATTGCTCGCTAATGGATGCGCATAGCGGTCATCAGCGATATTCACGCCAACTTGCCCGCGCTCGAAGCATGTCTGACCGATATTGAGCGCGAGCGTCCGGATGCCATCTACTGCTTGGGTGACCTGGTCGGCTACAACGTCTGGCCGAACGAGGTTATCGAATGTATCCGCTCCCACCGCATCCCGACGATCGCTGGCAACTATGACGTTGGCATCGGCTCGGCAAGTGACGACTGCGGCTGCGCGTACAAAACGGAGCACGAACGCCAACTCGGTAAACAATCTATCGCGTACACCAACGCAACGATCACCGATACCAATCGCGCCTACCTCCGAGGACTCCCTGCGCATATCTCCATCGAGTATCGGCTCCGTAGCGGTGGCCTCTACCGCGCTCTCCTGGTGCACGGGAGCCCGCGCCGCGTCAACGAGTACCTCTTTGCCGATCGCAGTGATGAGAGCCTCCAGCGCATCCTCGAAGCAGCAGGCGCCGATATCCTCCTGTGCGGTCATACGCACGTCCCGTACCATCGCACGCTCCGTTCGGCGGACGGTTCGATCCGTCATGTCATCAACACGGGCTCGGTCGGTAAACCCCATGATGGGGATCCTCGCGCTTGCTACGTGCTACTGTCGTTCGGCGAACGCGCTGATGGTACGCTCGAGCTGTCCGTGGAGATTCGCCGCACCCACTACGACGTCGAGCGCGCAGCACGTGCAATCGAAAAAAGTCCCCTCCCTGATGCCTACGCCCAGATGCTGCGCCGTGCGGGGTAATAGACACCGCAGCGTTGTCTCGGCGATCGCCGAGCAAGAAGCATCGCTCTGCCTACACAGAGGCGCAAGGGGCTGAACCCTCTCACCGCTGCACCACGACCAGGCGCTGCACAACGTTCCCGCTGCCATCATCAGCACGGACGATGTACACTCCTGGCGGCATGGTCAAGGTCGAAAACGTAAGTTCCTGCCCTGCACGGCAACTCCCTTCAGCAACCGCAACTCCGACGACTGTGTACAGCCGCACACGGTACCACCGCCCTTCTGATGACCAAATCCGGACACTGACATGCTCATCGGCAGGGATGGGATATGCATCCAAAGAGAATGAACCTCCTTCTGCTCGGTGACCTAAATCAATCACCAAGCGTTCGTACGAAGGCACGCTGTTTCGCCCGAGAATACGCCGATCAGGCGCAGTATCGTTCACCACAGGAATTGGCCCGACATAGTACGTCTCCGTAAGCGCGCCACCCCCAACGATGAGCTCGAGTCGATACTGATCACATCCTCCATTGACGAGGACCCGCTCCAACAGCAACCCCGCCGTGTCTGGTGCTGGGCTCAACGGCACCGTCCTCCGCAGCCCATCCGACGCCCGTACAATCTCCATCCGTACCTTTGATGTATCACTGCCCAGGACCAGCAACCCGATATCGAGGGTGTCTATCACCGTAAACCACTGCGTCCGTGCAGTGTCGAGCGATTCGATTCGAAGCGGTGGCGCCGGTTCGATCTCCAAGTCCAAGCACGGGATGCATGGCGGCGCAATGATAACGTCATACCGAGTGCAATGCGGGGGTGGCCCCGGCATCGCCGTCACTGCTTGTGTGATTTCGTCCTCGGCACCGTAGTACCCCAACGCCGTCACTTCCGCAGGGGTGCTGCGCCACAAAAACTGCGAAGTGGTGACGATTCGGCTCGTGGTATCGCCCGTCTGCTGCACCCGCCGCGTCTGGTGCAAACGCGTTCCTGTCCCGATGCCAGGGATTGCACTCAAGTGCCCGAGCTGCCCCACTACCTCCAGCCGACGGCGGCGCGAGATGGGAATCGTCGTTTCATCAGGTTGCATCCATAAGTGGAGCGGAACATGCCACAACCAACACCGATTGGTCGCTTGAGTTGGCGCTTGGGTAAACCCCAGCACCACCGCAGAATCACTGAGATTCCTCCACATCGATCCTCTCCGATTGTCCACCCACGCCCGTCCCTGCGCGAGGTTTGGCTGCAGGAGATTATTCCCCAGGGACACGAACGTGCTCAACGGATAGAGCTCATACTCTCTCGGCTGTTTCCGCTGGAGCGTATCTCCACCTGGAAATTCGTCTATCAGGTTTA
>BEHW01000031.1 GCA_002898675.1 bacterium HR20 | reverse complement strand
CGATGGCAGCGATGCTGAGGGAGCAGTGATGCGTCCCCACCGGTCGTCGCTTGGATCGCTAAGTGTGCCGCCATCGTTGAACCACGCAAGCCCGCTGCCATCAGCATCGGTACGGTAGGAGCCGAGCCACTTGGTTCCTGCAGCATCAATGGCGATGAACATGAAGTATCCCACGCCAGGTGGATTGCCAGGATAGGTGAAGCCATACCACTGCCCTTGTGCATCTCGAGCAATAAGGTGGCTCGACGATTGAATCCAGTTGCCCCAGTGCGCAATCCAGACGGTGCCTGCTCGGTCACCGATCGCACTGCCAGGGACGGTGAAGGAGGGATTGGTGGGGAATCCCACGAGCGGAGAGTTGTCGTTGTTATACTGCTCGAGCGCAATCGAATCTCCTGCGAGCAGATGCGCACGCAGCAACCCAGCGCCCCAACTGCTCAGCCAGACGTCGCCGTTGGGCATCGCTGCAACGCGGTAGTAGTACGGCGACGGAACGCGCCGATCGGTTTCCGGCGCAAGCGCGATCCAGCGATCGCCACGAAGACATGCAAAGCCGCTGCCGGCACGGTTCCCGGTTGCAGTCGCAACCCAGAGATTGCCGTCGAGGTCCACCGCAAGGTCGTATGCCGTGTTGCTGAGCATCGAGTTCGGCACGATATGCCTAAGCGAGTCGCCTTCGAGCAACGTAATCCCTCGCGCAAGGCAGCATGCGAGCGTTGTCCCGCTCGGCAGGGGAAGCGACCGCACACGGCGAATTGCCGCTGGCTGTAGTGGCCCGATGGGCTGGCTGCGATCGAGGTCCCAAAGCTGTTGCCCGAAGGCAAAGACGATACGTCCGGCGATAGTGCCGAGCCCAGCGATCGTCTCGCTGCTACCGGAGGGACGCGCCCACGCAAGGGTGAGCGAGTCGCCACGCTGGCGGAGAATTGCCGTCTGCGTGGCGACGACGAGCGATCCCGCTCCATCGAACGTCACTGCACGTGCGGGGCTATCCCACTGCCAGCCGTTCGGCAGTTTCCAGACCTTCCACAGCCGCCGATCCCGAAGCGAGGGCAACCCCAGCCAGGTTGCCGCAACTCCTTGCGCTCCTGCCGCGATGAGCGTATCGCCGCGGAGTGCCAGTGCAGTGATCGCCGACTTCGGCGCAAAGGTTGCGACAAGATCCACTGTCTCGATCGGGACGCCGCCAGCCGCATCGTAAACGACGATGCCAAAGTCGGTGGCGACGAAGAAGCGTCCGTTGTGCGCGATGATGTCGTTGATGGTGCGGCGAGGGTATTGATCGGAAGCACGTCGGATGTCAGTCAGTGTCGCAAGGGGGCCACGCTCTGCATGGAGAAGTTCCAGCGTTCCATCGGTTGTGCCCGCGATGATGGTATCGCCGCTTTCGGATGCTGTGATTGCGGAAAATTCCAGCCCGAGCAGACCTTCGCCGGGGCGGTACTGGCTTGCGATGGCGGCGCTCGTTGGTTGAGCTGCATAAATCCCACCCGTTGTTGCAACCCAGAGCTTCCCTGTTCGATCAGAAGTGACATCGCGCGCATCGAGCAGGGAGGTCAACGAGCGCCACTGGAGCGTTCCAACGCTTGGGATCGTTTGCCCACTTGCGGCAATCGCAAACGAGAAAAGGAAGGCTATTGCCGAACGCATCATGCCCGGAGCGTGGAAAGTAGATGCGCCATCTCCAGCGCGACCGCCGCTGCTTCTGCGCCTTTATTGCCTGCTTTTCCGCCCGCGCGATCGAGCGCTTGGTCGAGTGTGTCGGTTGTGAGCACACCGAAGGCACATGGGATTCCGCTTGCGAGCATTGCTTGCATGATGCCACTTGCTGCTTGCGACGCAACGTAATCGAAGTGTGGCGTTTCTCCGCGGATAACGCAGCCGAGTGCGATAATCGCATCGTATCGCTTCTGCTCTGCGAGCGCTTTGACTACCAAGGGAAGTTCGAAACTGCCCGGACACGACACGATGGTGACACGTTCTTGCTCGATGCCGTTGCGGCGAAGCTCGCCGAGCGCGCCCTCGAGCAGTCGCGCGGTGACAAGTTCATTCCACCGGGCTACTACGATGGCAATGCGCGCAGCAGAAGTACGGTGTCCTTCGATGACAGGCATGGGGCGTTCTACGATGGAAATTGTGCTGCAAAGCTACGCTGCCGTGCGCCAAGACGCAGAAAGCGTTCACGTTATTTGCGCCTTGCAAACTCAAGACGCTGCAGGTACAATGGCGACATTTCTACCCTACGACGACGAACTCAACTTTCCTGCACTCGAGGAACGCATCCTGGAGTTCTGGGATGCCTCGGGTGCGTTTGAGCGTTCGCTTGCGCAGCGACTCGAGGAAGGCGCTCCGTGGTTTTCGTTCTACGAAGGTCCGCCGACGGCAAATGGTGCGCCGGGTATCCACCACATGATGGCGCGCACAGTGAAGGATGCCATCTGTCGCTACAAAACGATGCGGGGCTACTACGTCCGTCGCCAGGCAGGATGGGACACCCATGGGCTTCCGGTCGAAATCGCCGCCAGCAAGGAGCTTGGGCTGCTGACGCGCAACGACATCATTGCCTACGGCATTGATCGCTTCAACCGCTACTGCCGCGAGCTCGTCGAGCGGCACATCACGATGGAAGGCGGCTGGCGCTACCTGACGCGTCGCATGGGGTTTTGGGTTGACCTCGATACAGCGTACATGACCTGCTCGAATGAGTACATCGAAAGCGTGTGGTGGTCGCTCAAGCAGCTGTTCGATCGGGGGCTGATCGTCCAGGGGTTCAAAGTCGTGCCGCAATCGCCGACGATCGAAACGCCGCTATCGTCGCACGAGCTCTCGCTCGGTTACCGGACAGTTCGCGATCCGAGCGTGTACCTGATCGTCCGTGTTGTGCAGCCGTCGCATCCAGCGCTGGAGGGCGCAGCGCTCCTTGTGTGGACGACGACGCCCTGGACGCTCTTCGGCAACGTTGCGCTTGCAGTGCATCCGGAGCTGGAGTACGCCGTTGTCACTGCGCGTTCGACAAAAGATCCGGAGCGGTCCGCACGCTTTGTGCTCTTGGCGTCGCGCATCGAAGCAGTCTTCGACCGGCAGTGGGAGGTGAGCGTCGAAACCACGCTGCCTGGAGCAGCGCTCGTCGGCACACGCTATGAGCAAATCTTCGACGACATCGCGCTCGATCTCGACGCGCACCCGAACGCGCTCTCCGTGCTGCCCGGTGAGTTTGTCACGACCGAGGAGGGGACCGGCATAGTCCATCTTGCGCCAGCTTTTGGGCAGGACGACTTCGAGATGATGCAGCGCTTCAATTTGCCAATGCCTATCCCTGTCACACCAAATGGGCACTTCACCGAGGCGGTGCGGCAGTTCGCCGGCCGTGCAATCAAGACGTTCACCTATCCCGATGGGAGCGTCGAGGAAGGCGCCGACCGCGATATCGTCGCGGCGCTCAAGGCGCGTGGCAAGGTGCTCAAAGCGACGTTTGACTACGAGCACACCTATCCACACTGCTGGCGGACAGGCAACCCGATCATGTACTACGCCCGGCAGTCGTGGTTCATTCGCTCGCCGGAGTATCGCGACCGCATGATCGAGCTCAACCGGACGATTCGCTGGCAACCGCCGGAAATTGGCAGCGGGCGCTTCGGCAATTGGCTCGAGGAGGTCAAAGATTGGGCGCTTTCACGCGATCGGTTCTGGGGGACGCCGCTCCCGATTTGGGTCAGCGACGATGGCGATGCCTTTGCGATCGGTTCGATTGCAGAATTGCTCGAAGGGTTCATCGAGCAACCCGGCGGTGGGCGTGTGCCAGCGGCCGCAGTTGCCGAGGAACTCGATCTGCACCGTCCGTTTGTGGACCGCATCGTCTTCGAGCGCAATGGCAAGATTTACCGCCGCGTGCCAGATGTGATTGACGTTTGGTACGACAGTGGCGCGATGCCGTTTGCGCAGTTCCACTACCCGTTTGAGAACCGCGAGCTTTTCGAGCGTTCATTCCCGGCAGATTTTATTGCCGAAGGCATAGATCAAACGCGCGGCTGGTTCTATACGCTCCACAACCTGGCGACTGCACTCTTTGATCAGCCGGCGTTCCGCTCGGTCGTCGTCAACGAGCTGGTGCTCGACAGCGCGGGGCAAAAAATGAGCAAAAGCCGTGGCAATACCGTAGACCCCTTTGCGATGATGCAGCGCTACGGCGCCGATGCAGTGCGGTGGTACATGGTTGCGAGCAATCCGCCGTGGAAGCCGCTCCGCTTCAACGAAAGCGACATTGCTTCGACGGTGCTGGCTGATTTCTTCCGCGCATTGACGAACACCTACGCGTTCTTTGCGCTCTACGCGAACGTTGATGGTTTTACGGGGAGTGAACCGCTTGTTCCAGTTGCCGATCGCCCGGAAATTGATCGGTGGGTGCTCTCGGCGCTCCACTCGCTGCGGACACGCTACTGCGAGGAAATGGATCAGTACGACATCACGCGTGCTGCACGGCTGGTACAAGAGTTCGTTCGTCGGGATGTGTCGAACTGGTACGTCCGCCGCAATCGGCGGCGCTTCTGGAAAGGCGAGCGCGACGAGGACAAACGCGCTGCCTACCAAACGCTCTACGAGGTGCTCCGGACGGTCAGTGTGTTGATTGCGCCGATTGCGCCGTTCTTGGCTGAGGACCTCTACCAGCGGCTTCGACGGGACAGCGATCCGCTCTCGGTCCACATGGAACGCATCGAGCCAGGCGATCCGTCGCTGTGGGATGAGACGCTCGAGCGGCGTATGGCGCTTGCGCAGCAGATCGTGTACCTGGTGCGTTCACTCCGCGAAAAGGCGCGCATTCGCACGCGCCAGCCATTGCGGCGAATTCTCCTGGCTCCAGTTTCCAACGAGCAGCGGCGCGACATCGAGCATGTGGCACCGCTCATTGCCGAGGAAGTCAACGTCAAAGCGATCGAATTTCTCGACGACGAGACAGCGGTCGTCCGCCGGACGGCGAAGCCAAACTTCCGCACGCTCGGCAAGCGCTACGGCAAAGACGTTCAGCGTGTTGCTGCGGCAATCCGAGCGCTCTCCCCGCAGCAGATTCGCCAGCTGCTCGAGCAGGGTGAGCTAACACTCGAGCTTGGCGACCTCCACGCATCCATTACGCTCGAGGATGTCGAGATCAGTAGCCAGGACATCGAAGGCTTGCTCGTCGCTTCAGAAGGGAGCGTCACTGTTGCGCTCGACACAGAAATCACTCCGGAACTCCACGCCGAAGGAATAGCCCGCGAGGTTGTCAATCGCATTCAAAACTTGCGGAAGACAAGCGGCCTGCACGTTACCGATCGCATTCGGCTTGCGATCGAAGCTCCCGATCCAATCCGCGCAAGTCTGGAGCAGATGCGCCACTACGTGGCCGACGAAACGCTTGCGGTGGAGCTCGAGCTTATCCCCGACAGCACGCCCATAGGCGATGCTCATGCAGTGGAAATTGACGGCACGACACTTCGCATTCGGCTTGAACCTGTTCCATCCGGCAGCTGATAGTCCATGCCACTCCGCATCGGGCACTACGAACACCGCTCCGAGCCGCTGCTGCCGCGGCGGCTCTTTGTTCGTCGCATGCTCGGGCATGGTGCGATTGCTGCTCTGTTCCTGGTCATTTCCTTGAGTATCGGGATTGTTGGTTACCACACTATCGAGGGGCTCCCGTGGGTGGATGCCACTCTGGAGGCAGCGATGATTTTGGGGGGCATGGGTCCGGTCAACACGCTCCATACCACGGCAGGGAAGCTCTTTGCAGCTGCGTATGCGCTCTACGCAGGGGTGGCATTTCTGGCAACCGTCAGTGTTTTGCTTGCACCAATTGTCCATCGCATCCTCCACCGTCTCCACGCCGAGCAACCCCAGCGCGCGCCTGAACGATGAGCAAACAGATGCAGAAAACGTCGTTAGCGCTCGACCGGAAGGTGAAGCATCCCGACCAGCGCAGGGAGAATCCTGCCGACGTGCTCCATATCGCGCTCCCAGGCAACAAGCTGAATCGTTGCCAACCACCCTCGCGCGAAAAAAACACCGTAGGTCGTCTGGACTGTATCGCCGCGGCGAGGCGCAAGAGTGCGGTACCACGTTCCTGTCAATTTCCCCAAGCGGCATGGTGATGGCGGCGACCATTGCTCGAGCCCTTTCCGTTCTGCGAGGTATTCGACGACGTCTGCCATTGCAGAATCGCTGATCCGATACCGCGCGACGGTGTAGTCAATGCGGACAAGCGGCAACTGCACGGTGACGGTATTCCAGAGCGTGTCGTCGCTGCGATCGGGCAGAAAGAGCGGCACACTGCGGGCAGTTGAAATCTTCTCTCTCCAGACCTGCGGGAATACCACCATCCAGCCCGTGGGATGCTCACGGTGTGTAGTGTCACGGTGGAGAAGATTGTCCATCCCCAGAGTTGCAAGAATCTGGCGGTAGGTACGGTTGCTCGCAGTACCATCGGTTCGGGGATTGCTCCGGCTCCGCACGATAACGAGCGCAATGTCCTGGCCACGCTTGGCAGAGGTGATGAGCGTAAAGAGCGAATCGTTTGCGGTTGTGTCCCGAAGCTCGATTGAGATTTCCTCGGCGGGTGCTATGCCGAGCAAGCGCTGGGCTGCATCGGTGATCATCAGCGGGGCCGGAGCGTGGGAGGAGCGGCGCAGTTGCACCAGGTCTAGCATCCGGCCGAGAAGATCAACGGTGGTGAGAAATTCCGGCACTGCAGCAATGAAGATTGCCAGGGAGTCTCCATAACGCACCTGGAGCGCTGTCGGCTCGGCTGTCGTAGGACGAACGTTGGGCACAGCAAGCTCGAAGCTGAACATCTCCGGTGTCGAGTAGTCTGCCAGCGACCACGTACCGAGCGCAATCGTGTCAGGACGCGGAAGGCGAACGCGGAGGTCGGCAGCTGGCAACGCAACGAGTGTGTCACTGGCTACCGCGCTGAAAATGCAAGCAGTGGAACACACCACAAGAGCCAAGAGCAGTCGCATATGCAACCAGGCATGGGACGAGGAAAACTGGGCACGCGAAATTAGGGCTGGCAGCGATGGGAAAATGGCGTCGGGGTGCGCCGTGTGTTCTTCTGGCGCACCCCGACAGGATAGGGCCGTCCGTCTTACAGCGCACGCAGCGCTACTTGATCCGCAGGAATTCGATCCGCTGATTGACGGAGCTGTACGGTCGGCGTCGGTCAATAAGCTCGCTGGTTCCGTAGCCCTTGGCGATAAGCCGTGTGGGAGCAATTCCGCGGTTGATGAGCCACATCCGGACAGATTCCGCGCGCTGCTGCGATAGGCGCACCTCTTGGGATTCCTTGCGCCGCTTATTGCGCGATTTCGAGGCGTGACCTTGGATTTCGACCTCCATGTCGGGATAGTCTTGGAGCGTTTTGAGAACTTCCTCGAGCATCGGATAGGAGCGGGGCAGAATTTCGGCGCTGTTTTTCTTGAAGGTGATGCCCCGGAGAATCATCTTTTTGCCGACGTCGAGGGTCGGTTTCTTTTCCTCCTTTGGCTTGGGGACATCGTCGCTTGGGTCGAGCGGGTTTGTTTTCTGGACGAGTACTTCGGTGCCATCGTCCACGGTGCCTTTGTCCGTATCGCGATCAAGCGGATTGGTGCGGTAGGTCTTGACCTCGTCACCATCGCTGAGGCGATCGCCGTCGGTATCGGTTTTGAGCGGGTCCGTTTTGTACTGGCTTACTTCTTCGCCATCGCTCAGCCCGTCGCCGTCGGTGTCCGCTTTGAGTGGATCGGTCTTGTACTTTTTGACTTCCTCGCCATCGGCAAGGCCATCACCATCGGTGTCGGCTTTGAGTGGGTTGGTCTTGTATTGTGTGACTTCTTCGAAATCGGTGAGCCCGTCGTTGTCGCTATCGGGGCTCAACGGATTGGTGCGGTATTGATTGATTTCCTCGCCATCTTTGAGGCCGTCGCCGTCGGTGTCGGCTTTGAGAGGATCGGTCTTGTACTGCTTGAGTTCGGCGCCGTCTTTGAGGCCGTCACCGTCGGTGTCGGGATTTTTCGGATCGGTGCGATAGACTTTCACTTCCTCGCCGTCTTTGAGGCCATCGCCGTCGGTATCGGGATTGTAGGGATCGGTGCCGAGCTGCTCTTCTTCCAAGTCCGTCAATCCGTCGTTATCGGAGTCGGTGATGTCATCGCGGAAGCTGTACATGAAGCTGAGCATCCCGCTCCAGAAGGCATCGTTCTGTCCGTCGTGGAGTGGGTTCATGTCGTCGTTGAACGTCGGATGGCCGCCGAGCGCAATGTCGAGCGCCCAGCGGTTGCTCAGCTTGACGTTGAGCCCGATGCCGAGTGGAGCATAGGGCGCTGCACCAGAGACGGAGTCCTCTGCGCGGGCAGTGGGTGGAGCATCGCGGTAGCCACCAAGTCGGATCGTCGCGGGGTCATAGCTGTAGTACACGTAGCCCAAGCCGGCGTAGATGTACGGCTTGACACCGATAAACTGGAACGGTGTAAGTCGAACGCGGATGTCAAGTGGAATCGCATTGGTGCGGTAATCACGGAATTGCTCGAGCTTCGAGGAGGCAAACAGCGCATAGCCGCCGCCGGCTTCGATCGCAACAGAGCGGCTGGTCGCATAGAGCAGCGCCGCGCGAAACTGCCCGGTAAGCGGACGGCTGACCGCTTCGTTGATGCCGTTGACAAACCCACCACCAATGCTAAGAGCCCACGACTGGGGGTTTTGCGCCAGCACCGCCGACGCACAGGTCAGAGCAAGCAGTCCGATGAGCTGCACACGCGTAAGCATCCTTCTGACACCGAAATTGTGGAACATGCCGTTGTCCTTGTGCGATGGTCAAGGTTCGAGGGGGAGGCTCTCCGAACTCACATGCTGGGATAGGCGGCTGGGATCTTGCGACCGGAACGTCAACACGCACCAGATCCGGCAAGCCGAAATTACAGCGTGGGCGTTACGTTTGCAAGCATCCGCGGAAAATTCCGTAGTTCTACGGAGCACGGAACATTGGTTCGTCCGTGGCTGGACGAGCGCCGAGTGCCAGGGGTATGTGTCACAGGTGATGCCCCTCCAATTGCACCGGTGGTGATGTCGGAATTTGTCCGAAGCGAATCTACGTTAGAACGCAACGAGTCGGAGCTGCTCGCGGCGGGTCCGCATGCGGAGCCATTGCTCGAATTGTTTCCTCCGCGAGGGTGAAACTCGCCTTCCCTCGAAGAGGGCGATTGTTACTGTATCGCGCGTAGAAGCACGCTTCGGATAGTAGATGATCATCTGCCGGAGTGCAATTTTCTCAATCTCAGGAAAGAGGATCGGGAGCTCCATTGCAATCTGAGCGGAGAGCGTGTCCTCCTCGTGGTAGGTAGCCAGAGCCCGCTCGAGAGTGCTGAGGCTGTCTTGGAGGCTTTGGAGCTTGCGCTCGGTTTTCTGGTAAAAATCTTCGAGCACGGCTGTGCGGATTTTCTCAGCTGAAAGAACAGGGCTACTGCCTTGCAGGACTTCCAGACGCGTCCGTTTGAGTCCGTATCGTCCAAGATGCTGGCGCCGTTCTGCGATGCGGATGCTGTCGAGTGGTTCACCGATGAGAACGACTTCGAGCACGGTCGAATCCCCTATTTCCTTGGCATGATAGCTGACGACGGTGGTGCGGGGGAGTTGGAATTCCGTTTGCACGTACTGGCGAATGCGTTGTTGGGTGATAGTTTGCTCCACAACACGCCATGCTAGGTAGATGCTTGGCAATGCGGTGGCAATCACCACTGCCCAAATAATACGACGGACGCGTTGGCGGCCGGATTCACCTTCCATTCGATTGGGGAAGCGCAGCAGCTGTGCAACTGCGTATGCTGCCGTGCTGATGAACACCGTATTGATGGCAAGCAAATAGAACGCACCGAAGAAGAACCTCCACTCTTGCAGCGCCAACCCATAGCCGACAGTGCATAAGGGCGGCATCAGGGCAGTAGCAATTGCAACTCCAGCGATAACGGTGAATTTTTTCTCGCGGCTCGTCGAGGCAATAATTCCCGCCAAGCCTCCGAAAAACGCGATCAAAACATCCCACAACGTTGGACTGGTGCGGGCAAGCAGTTCAGATTGCGGCTCCTTGAGCGGAGAGAGAGCAAAATAGATCGCAGAGCTGACAACACCGAAGAGGACAGCAACACAGTAGTTCTTGCTGGATTTTTTGAGCAGGGCAAGATCGTAAGTCGCCAAACTCACCCCCATCGCGATGATCGGTCCCATCAGCGGAGAAATGAGCATCGCGCCGATAATGACGGCCGTCGAGTTGACGTTCAAGCCAACCGATGCAACCAGGACGGCACAGATGAGTACCCAGAGATTGACGCCGCGAAACTCAGCGTCGCGTTCAATTGCTGCGATGATGGCTGCGGGGTCGTCGCGGTCTCGTTGGAGATCGAGCCGCTCGAACAGTTTGGCAGCACGGCGAAGGAGAGAATGCGGGTTCATTCTTCCTGTGCGGGTGGTGGCAAGCGATTTTCCAACTCCTCGGCATGGCGGATAAGCCCGCCGCGGTGCGCTGCAATTGCAACGAGCACAAGCGATGCAAGCACTGCCACCAAGAGTGCCGCTGATGCACCCCACCGAAAACGCTCGCCCCACCAGCGCTGACCGACGGTGACACCGATGGCAAGACCAGCAGCCACAACGGTCGCTAGGACAGCGACTTTCGCGCTCTCTTCGTGTGCTTCGATCGCAGCTGCGTTGATGCCGGGTACGTGCTCGAGTAAGTGCTCAGCCTCCTCTCCAGTCTGGAGCGTGGCAATCGCTGCAATGCCCGCTACAACGACCAGCCAAGTCCCAGCACTCAGCAGGCTCCGATTCCGGCCAGCCAGAGCACCAAAGAGCAGCGCTGCCGCAATCAGCGTAAAAAACAGCGGCGCGTGATTGATCGCAAGGTGCAAGAATGCTGCATTCATCGTCGAAACCTCGCAGCTGACGTGGTAATGCTCAGCGGCAAATATCGCTAACGCACAGCCGAGTATTTTTGCCCGCTCCATTTTTCGGAACAGACGCAATGAACACGCAGCAACCTGCATCTCCCATGCTCCTCCCGGCGACACTGCTCCCGCGTCTTGAGCGACGCACTACGGCGATTGCCATCGCAACCATTGCGGCGTTAGTGCTTGTCTTCCTCTGGAAGGGCATCTTCGGAGGGTCGTTTGTCTCTTCGGATAGTCTTTCCTCGGAAAGTTTCAAGCCGTACTTGGAGCAGGTGTCTAAACGCGGGGAATTCCCGCTCTGGGTGCCGTACATCTTCAGCGGCATGCCCGGCTACGGTGCGCTGCTGGTGACCGGCGATCGGTGGTGGGATGTTGTCAGTGCTGTTGTCTTCGGCGTCGCAAAAGCAATCGGGAGCATATTCGGCAGTGATACTGCGCGCGTAGCATTCTGGTACGTGCTCTACGGCGCGGGGATGTACGTGTTGCTTCGGCGAAAAGGGCACGTTCCACTCATTGCGCTCATCGCTGCAGTAGCGGCAGTGTTTTCGACGTTCGTCATCGTCTGGGTGATGATTGGCCACCTGACCAAGCCCGTCGCGTTGGCGATGTTCCCGTGGATACTGCTCGGGTTAGAGTCACTCCGCGAACGCTGGCGATTGCTCGAGGCGGTGCTCTTGGTAGTGGCGGTGCACGTGCTCATCGAGTCCACACATCTGCAGATGGTCTTCTACGGGGTGTGCACATTTGCGCTCTACCTGCTCTTCGAACTTGGTAGCGCCGTGGTGCGCCGCCAGAACGTCGGTGGAGTACTCCGGGCGGGAGCGACGCTGGCAGTTGCAGCAGCGCTCTCGTTCGGTATGGCTGCCGATCGCTACTTGACGACGCTCGAGTACACTCCGTACTCGACCCGAGGGACAGCCCCGATCAGCGTCCGGACAAATCCTGATCCAGCCCAGCAGAAAAAGCTCGATGGTAACGACTATGAGTACGCGACGAACTGGTCGTTCTCGCCAGAGGAGGTGATCACGTTCCTGGTGCCGAATTACTTCGGCTTCGGCAAACTCGACTACCGCGGCCCGCTCACCGGAGGACGCACAACGAAGATCATGGCGTACTGGGGACAGATGCCATTTACCGATGCAGCAAACTACATGGGCATCCTCGTGCTCATGCTGGCGATCGTCGGTGCGTGGATCTTTCGGCGGGAGGTGTTCGTCCAGTTTCTCGTTGTGCTCGGTCTGTTTGGGCTTTTTCTGTCGTTTGGGAAAAACTTCCCACTGCTCTACGACGCGTTCTACTATCACGTGCCGCTGTTCAACAAGTTCCGTGCGCCGAGCATGGCGCTGGCGATGCTGCAGTTTGCTGTGCCGATTCTTGCTGCGTACGGATTGCGCGGCATCGCGGAACAGCGATCGGTGCGGCTGGTGCGGACGCTGTTGGTCATTGCAGGCATATGGCTGGTGCTGGGGTTTATCGTGCCGGGGATGATCGAATCGAGCTACCGCCAGAGCGTTCTGGCCAGCCAGCA
This sequence comes from bacterium HR20, assembly GCA_002898675.1. Classification (GTDB taxonomy): domain Bacteria; phylum Bacteroidota; class Ignavibacteria; order Kapaibacteriales; family NICIL-2; genus NICIL-2. Next base: position 8,209 of record BEHW01000031.1, on the reverse strand, counting down.
GCTTGCGCAGTACTCGCCGGAAATCAAGACGGAACTGGCGCGCTTTGTGTTCAGCCAAATGCGGAGTGATTGGATTGTCACCGCACTCATGCTCACTGCTGGTTGTCTGCTACTGTTGCTGTGGGTGCGCGGATCGCTCCGTCCGCACTGGGCACTGCTCGGAGTGCTGGTGCTCGTAGTCGCTGATCTCTGGCGTGTCGGTTACCGTCCGATGGAGGTTGCCAAAGGGCAAACGCCGGAGCGGACGTTCCAGCGGTACGACTACGTGGACTTCCTCCGCCGCGACACCAGTGATTATCGCATTGCCGATTTCGGTGCGTTGCCCGTGCCGAATGCATCGGCGTACTACGGCTTGGAAAACATTCACGGCTACCATTCGGCGAAACTGCGCATCTACCAAGACCTGCTGGACGAAGCCGGCAATGGTGGAGGCTCGGTCATCATGAACCCGTTCCTGTGGAATCTGCTCGGTGTCAAGTACATCCTCGCTGAGCGGCGAATGTTCGAGCAATCCGAGCCGGTCTTCCGCTCGACTACTGGCGCGCTCATCTACGCCAATCCGTCTGCGTTGCCGCGAGCATTCTTTGTGCGGCATGCAGCAGTGGCTTCAGCCCTCGCGATCCTCAAACGGTTGCAGGCAGGCGATTTCGATCCACGCGATACGGTCTTCCTTGAGCAGCCGCTTCCTGCAGCGGTCGTCCCACCCGATAGTGGCGCATTCGTTCAGTTGGTCGAGAAGTCGTTCCATTACCAACGCTATCGAGTGCGAGCAACGGGATCGAATCTGCTCTTTCTTAGCGAGATCTACTACCCCGTCTCGTGGCATGCGTACGTAGATGGAAACGAAGTGCCCATCTACAAGGCGAACTTCGCATTCCGCGCTGTCCTTGTTCCGCCGGGCGAGCATACGCTGGAATTTCGCTTTACCTCGCCGGCATTCGAGAAAGGCAAGGCAATCAGTATGGCAAGTACGGCGATTGTCCTCTTGGCTATAGCAGGGCTGCTCTGGCAATTCTGGCGCACGCGGCGAGCGAGAGCCTCGAGCAGTGCATGAGAGAGCTCTGCGTGCTACGGTAGCCGGTTGAATGGAACAATTGCACCATCGCCGATGGTGAGCGGTATGTAGTGTTCGCCGCGGATAGCATCTGCTGCCGAAGGGGAATCGGGGATGATCAAGCGCACATCACGGCGTCCGGTGATGATGCCGAGCAGGTAGGGATTCCCTTCGAGCAGGGAATAATCGTCGAGCACGTACACGGAGTACTTTGGGTATCCGATGGACCAGACGCTCAAGCCTGCTTGGAATGGACGTGGTTCGAGTAGTCGGTAGAGCTTCGGCCTTCGATCCTCCTGCTCAACCTGGCGGAGGAGCACGATCGCGGTATTGGGGGGTGCGCTTTTAGCGTAGCGAACAAGCTGCTCGAGCAACCCGCGAGCGCGAATGCCGTTGAGGTAGGCCAGCGATGCTTTCTGGCTAATCGCTACGATGTGCGAAAGTCCCAGAACGACTGCGCCGATGGAAAAAAGAACCGCAAGCACCCGTCGGTTACGAATGAGTTCCCATGTGCGACCGAAACCTACCCCCAGCAGCACTGCGAAGAAGGGGAACGAATTGTACACGTAGAGCTCCGAAACGCGGTTGATCAGCGCAGTGGGAAACATTCCCATGAGTGCAAAGAGCGCTATCACGCCAAGCAGCCGGCGATGTTCGCGGCAGTGCCAGAGGCCATATCCGGCAACGCCCACGACGGCTCCTGTTGCAAGGATGAGCAGGACTTTTTCGAGAACTGTACCCGACGTCAGCGTGAAGTAGCCCGTGACCGTCGAGGTTGGAATCACCGCCGCAACTGTCAATTGCGCAATGTTCGTTAGAACGTTCAGTTCGAGCCGGACGGTGCGGTATTCATCCACGTGGAGCGTGGTCGGGATGCCAACGGCAGCGCGCACGGCAAAGTACAGACCTGCAATGCCCACGTAGGGGAGCACTGCCACCAGCACTTGCACAAGCCGCTGCTTCCACGGCTGATTGTGCCACCCTGCAGCAACGAACAATACTCCGATCATCGGGAGAAACCCAAGGCTCGATTCCTTCGACAGTAAGCTCAACGCGAACGTCGCAAGTGCGCCCCAGTGGACGCGGAATGGGTCGGGGTGGGGAGCATCCGTGCGATCTTCCGTCGCTCTCCGGTAGAGCAGCCAAAGCGTCAGGCACCCAAAGTAGGTGCCTGCAATTTGCGATGTCGTATCGTTTTGCAGAATCGCAGCAGCGTTCGCCTGCGAGGCGATCATCACCAGTGCAGCTGCCACTTGGTGTGGAACGTCGAATCGTTCACGCTGCAGAAAACGCACAACGAGCAAGCCAAGCAGCGCATGCAGGAGGATGTTCACCACGTGAATTGGCCAGGTTTCCCAGCCCACGAGGGCTTGCGTAGCGGCCAGCAGTGCTGAGCTGAGCGGACGATACCATGCGTGCGCGGGATTAGGTTCGAGAAAGATGCGCCAGATCATCTCACCGGGGCGGGCGAAGATGTACTGGAAGTCATCGCCATAGTACCCGATGGATAAGCTTTGCGCATAGAGGAGCGCAGTTCCCAAAATCATGAGCAGGAACAGCCCACGGTGCGTGCGGTGCTTCTCGAGGGCGATAGGGTGATCAGGAGAGCTTCTGGCAACCATTGCAACTGCAGAAATGTCGAATCGCGCATCATCGCAGGATTCGCTCACGTGTTGTGAGCAGCACCTTGAGCGCAAATATCGCTGAGTAGCTGAATGCCGTAGTTTCGAGCAACGACTACTTATGCAACGTCTAGAGCATATTGCAGTGCGTTGGTGTGTTCTTCTGCTCGTCGGATGTGTAACGGTAGCACAGGCAGGCGATACGCTCACGATCCCGCTTCTTTCGAATGAGCGCTTTCCTGCGCAACCATCGGAAAAACAAGCGGTAGTGCGGCTTCCAGCCGACCGCAGTTATGCGCGACTGCTCCTTCTGCTCCGCCTGTCGTGCCCATGTGGTCCTGGGTTGGGCGAGTGGGACTACACGGTTCGCTTTTTTGCCCTTCGCCCAACTGGACAGCTTGACTCAAGCGGCGCGCCAATCCAGGAGCGGATCGAGATTGCGCGCTTCATCACCCCCTATGCAGCCAATCGCCCCAGTACGTGGTCGTGGACGTGGCAGTGGGACATCACCGACTATCGCTTCCTCTTCGGCGATAGTACGACCGTCGTTGTTCAATATCAAGGCTGGACGCAGAGCGCCATGTTTACCGCATGGATCCAAGCAATCGAAGGTGTGCCGCCGTACGAGGTGTTTGCGCTCGACCAGCTCATCAATGGGTCGTTCCCCTACGGAAATCCCAACGACCCGATTGATCAATACACCACAGGCAAACGCTTCCGTGTTCCATCAACTGCAGAGATGGTCAAACTCCGCATTACGACAACCGGTCATGGCTTCGGTGGAACGGATAATGCAGCAGAGTTTGCCGAAAAAACGCACACGATCGTCGTCGGACAGCGCGCAACCTACCGCCAGCACCTCTGGCGGGATGACTGCGGGTGGAATCCTGTGTATCCGCAGGATGGCACCTGGCCGCTCTCTCGTGCTGGATGGTGCCCGGGCGATGTTGTGCATCCATGGGAGCAGTGGATCACTGCCGACGTTCAGCCAGGTCAGGAGTCTGTGCTTGACGATCAGATGGAGCCATTTGTCAACGAACAGTTCAGCGCGCATCCGTCTTCGTACCTCATCACCGCCCAGGTGCTCTACGCGCGGCAACCAGCGTTCAGCACGCGCGCGAGCATCGTCGAGCTCCGCATGCCTACCGATGCTCCGCCGATGCGACGGCTCAACCCCACGTGCGGACGCCCACTGGTGGTCGTTCGCAACGATGGACGCGATAGTATTCGCTCGCTCGTGCTTGAGTACGCCTTCGACGGTCAGCCGATGCAGCCGTTCCAGTGGACTGCCTCATCACCGCTTCGGCTCGGGGATACTGCGAGCATCGAACTACCAACGATGGCGGGAGTTCTCGATCCACCCGCGCCGCGGCGGCTGGAAATTGCTATCACGCGCGTCAATGGCCAGCCGAATCAGGAAGGGCAGTTCCATCGTGCTGTTTCGACATTTACCGACGTGCCGACCGTGCCGGGCGATTCCGTCGTCGTGTACTTCAAAACCAACCGTGCTGCTGCCGAGCAAGGGCTGGCGTGGCGCTTGGAGCGACTTGACGATGGCGTGCTCATTGCCGAGCGTCGCAACTTGGGCGATGAAGTTACCGACGTTGCCCTCCTCCAGCTCGAAGATGGCTGTTACCAGTTCCGATTCGAGAACCCAGCTGGCTATGGGCTTGCGTGGTGGGCGACCCAGCAACAGCTCGGCAGCGGTGCACTCTGGATTTCTGCCGGTGGTAAACGCGTCTTCACTCTCGATGGTGACTGCGGCAAGGGCGCAATCTTCAACTTCCGCGTCGGACCGGTGCCGCAACTAGACGTTCCACGCGACACAGTTGACTTCGGAGCTACACCCGTTGGCACGCCCGTGCGTCGGCAGCTGACGATACACCCAGCGACCGCAGCAGCGCTTCATATCACGCAAGTGCAGGTAAGCTCGTTCCCCTCCAATCTCGGTTTTCGGATCGTCAGCACCCAGCCACCGCTTCCTGCCGAGGGACTCTGGCTCCGCAGTGGGGAGCAGCTAACTGTTACGCTGGAGTATTCGCCACAGCAGGAGGAAACGCGCTGGCGCACCGCGCTGCTGACGATTACATCGAACGACTACGATGAACCGACGGTGCGAATTGTCCTGCGCGGAACAACGCCCAGTGCGCTCAGCGTCCAGGAGCCGAGCGCGGTCGAATGGAGTGCCTCACCACAGCCTGCAAGCGATGTGGTCCGCATCGAGCTTGCCCAACAGGTAACGGAGATACGTCTGCTCAGCCTTGAAGGTCGGCAACGCGATGTACCAATCCGCACCGAAGGAACGAGCGCCGAACTGGACTGCTCAACGCTTGCACCGGGAGTGTATATCGCGATCGCGACGACTGGCGCCAGGCGGGTAACTGTTCCAATCGTGGTTGTTCGGTAGGTGTGCAGGAGGTGGGAGTCGAACCCACACGGAGTTTTGAGCTCCACTGGATTTTGAGTCCAGCGCGTCTGCCAATTCCGCCACTCCTGCGACGGGGCGCAAAGATACCACGCGCGGCTAATTGTTGCGTGCTCCTTCGCGGACCCAGGTAGCCATTCCGCGGCGGTGGTTATCGTTGATGCGATCTTGGAATACGGGGGGATGTGCCAGACGCCCATCGAGCACCTGGTTGAGCCGGCTCTGCTCTGGATGCCCAACGATCACAAGCCCCGGCGTTTGGAAGAGCGCGATGTAGCTATCGAGCGGGATTGGGTCCTGGGAACTATGGCAGCCACTGAACGCACACGCCAAACGCAGAAATGGCTCGACGTGCCGCGAATAACTGACGTTCGAATCAGGGAAGACGATATCGGCAGGCTGGCGGTACACTGTGCCCTGCTCGCATCCGGCAAGGAGCAGGACGATGGCTGCGCTAATAGCTTTCGCTCTCATTGGGGAAATCGCCACGTCGGACATCTTCACTGTAGCGACGAACTGCATCGGTAATTCGTTCGAAGAGGTTGTCGTAGCGTCGCACAAAACGAGGGTGGAAGTCCACGGTCAAACCGAGCATATCTGCGTAGACGAGAATTTGACCGTCGCACCACGGGCCAGCACCAATCCCAATCGTCGGGATGCGCAGCGATTCGGTGATGCGCTTGGCAAGCGAGGCGGGAATCTTTTCGAGAACGATTGCAAATGCGCCGGCCTCTTGCAGCGCAAGTGCATCGCGGTAGATTTGCTCGGCTTCTTCTTGCTCACGTCCGCGGGCTTGGTAGGAGCCAAATTGGTAGATGCTCTGGGGTGTCAGTCCCAGGTGTCCCATCACGGGAATTCCCGCTGCTGTCATCCGTGCGACGGCGTCGAGCACTCGCTGGCCACCTTCGAGCTTGACCGCAGCTGCGCCTGCTTCCTTCATCAAGCGCCCAGCGTTCCGGAATGCTTCGTCGGGATGGACTTGGTAGCTCATGAACGGCATGTCGGCAACGATGAGCGCGCGCGATGCGCCGCGTCGCACCGCTTTGGTGTGGTAGATGACGTCCTCAAGCGTGACGGGAATCGTCGTCTCGTGACCCTGGACGATGTTCCCAAGCGAATCGCCGACCAGGAGGACGTCCACGCCTGCGTGGTCGAAGATGCTCGCCATGAGTGCGTCGTAGGCCGTAAGGCAGACGATTTTGGTGCCCTGCGCTTTCATGTCGAGCAAGCGACGTGTCGTTACGGCGCGGACGGTCGAGGGCTGCTGCATTGAGTTGTGCTGCGAACGTGATCGTGCACGAAAATAGTGTCCGCTGGGGAGCGCTCGTTTGGCTCGATGCACCATGGCCAGAAGAAGAAAAAGGGCGCCTACTACTAGAGCGGCGCCCTCTTGAGAAAGCAAGGTGGTGCGTTATTGCTTCGGTTGAAACTCTGCGTCCTCGATGGGAACGTTGAGTTGGTACGTGCATTTGCTGGTGATGCTGAACATTGGCGATTCGAGACGTTCCGAACGCGGGAGCATGATTCCCTCGATGGGCGCGTAGTCATCGTAGTACTCGCTCAGCGTTACTCCACCTTCTTCTGGTCCCTGCTGCTGATCAGTTCGGCGGAGGAGGAAGGTGGTTTCGTCGAAGTAGTACGTTGATTGTCTGCCGTTCTTTTCCGCGCGGAGGATGATCATGCCGTTCCGTTTGCCTTCGATCGAGCAGCGGTAGCCAAGTTCGGGAAGTTTCGCAACGTGGAACATCATCGCTTGGTCGAGCACGGAGCGCGCGATGTTGTCGGGCATTGGCTGTGGAGGGCGCGGGCCTTGCTTCATCCACGCTTGTGTGCCGTCAACCCATTGCTCTTGCTGCACTACAGGGAGCGAGAGCTTCTGGTAGAGTTTGTTCGGTGCTTTCTGCTTGGTCAGCGCAGTTCCTTCGAATTGCTGGCCGCCGGCGCTAAGCACGATCTGCGATGTTTTGACAATGCTCGTAATCGAACGCAGCTTGGATTCTCCTCCGAGTGCATTCACGTAGCGCCGAAGCAGCTCCTCGACGCTCATGGAAACAGGTTCGGGGCCGGCTGTGCCGATTGGTTTGAGGTCCAAGTCGTAGCGATGCAGATCGCCCCAGCGTTCGAGTTCTTTTGCAATGTCGGGTTTGCCGACGACGACGAGCCACCAGTTCCGCGGCTGCAAGTACCGTTCGGCAGCAGCCAGCGCATCGTAGGGCGAGTAGGCTGCGATACGCTTGGGGTAGCCTTTGAAGTACTCTTCGGGCAGCTCGAGGTAGTTGGCATTTTGTAGCAGGGACGCGACAAACCATGGCTGCTCGAAGTTCATCTGGTACGACCCAAGCACATTCTGTTTGATGACAGAAAATTCTTCCTCGCTGGCTGGCTCATTTGCGACTTTCTCGATTTCACGGCGCAGGACGAGAATTGCCGAATCTGTCACGGGCGTCCGCACATCTGCACCAGCGGCGAAACGGTTGAAGTATTTCCCCTGCGTCAGGAATGCGTACGGGGTGTACGTGAACGAGTACGTTTCGCGGAGTGTTTTGAAGAGCCGGCCGCTAAAACCATTGCCTAACAGCTCGACGGCAAGGTCGAGCTTTTCGTAGTCGGGGTCTTTCCGTCCCGGTGCAAGACCGCAGAGGACGATTGTGGACTGCACCGATCCCGGACGTTCGACAAAATAGACGCCGCGTGGGAGAGGCTTTGGCTTTGGTGTCTCAGGCACTGTGACGCTGGCAGATTCCCACCGGCGGAAGGCTGCCTCGATCTGCGGGATGATTTCCTTGAGCGTAACATCGCCAACGATGGCCAGCGATGCTTGGTTGTTGGGGCGGACGTAGGTGCGGTGGAAGGTGCGAATATCCTCCGGTGTGATGGATTTGACGCTCTCTTCGGTCGGGCGCTGAGCACTTGGATGGTCAGGGCCGTAGAGCACGATCCGTGAGAGAGCCATTGCAAGCTCGCTGGGGCGTGATTTTCGCTGCTTGATGCTCGCGAGCACTTGCGGCATAAGTTTGTCGAGCTCCTCTTTCGGGAACGTTGGGTTGATGATGACATCGGAGAAAATCGCCAGCAGAAGCGCCATGTGTTTTTTCAGCCCGCTTCCGG
>BEHW01000030.1 GCA_002898675.1 bacterium HR20 | reverse complement strand
GATTGGTGGTTATCGAACACTCCCGTGCCAAGCGCGTCTCCTTGAGGTACCACCCAAGGTCCCTCCGCGCCAGCCTCCAGTACGAATGCGGAAGACTGTCTCCGATGCATGGGTTGAGCTGACGCTAACCGAAGGGAAAAATCGTCAGGTGCGCCGAATGCTGGCTGCTGTTGGTCATCCAGTGTTACGTCTGCTGCGGGTTGCAATTGGGAACCTTGAGCTTGAGCAGCTGGGTTTAGCGCCTGGAGCCTGGCGAGAGCTGCGTGATGACGAACGCGCCTATTTGCTTGCTCCATGACAATGCCCGTGTATTTTTGCACTCACACGTGACAATTGAAGCAGCCAGTGGCTATGAACTACACCGTTCCGCATCTTGTGCTCCCAAAGATCGAGCGTCTCCACGAGCTCGACGTTTACCTTGCCAATGGTGGCTACCAAGCCTACCGCAAGGTGCTCGAGCTCTCACCGGAGCAAGTTATCGAAGAGGTGAAACGATCTGGTCTGCGCGGGAGAGGAGGGGCATGTTTCCCGACAGGACTCAAGTGGAGTTTTATGCCGAAAGGGAGCGATAAACCCAAATACCTTGCGGTCAATGGGGACGAGTCTGAGCCTGGCTCATTCAAGGATCGGCAGATTTTCGAGTTCAATCCACACCAGCTCATCGAAGGCATTCTCATCGCTGGCTACGCGATGGGGATCACGAAAGCGTTCATTTACATCCGCGGCGAGTACCACAAGTGGATTCGGCTCATGGAGCGTGCGCTCGCCGATGCATACGCGCGCGGTCTGGTCGGGCCGAAAATGACGGAGACCTTCGGTGGAAGCTACTGGCTCGATATCGTTGTGCACAAAGGCGCAGGCGCTTACATCTGCGGGGAAGAAACTGCACTGATGAGTTCGCTCGAAGGTGATCGCGGCTATCCGCGCTTTAAGCCACCGTTCCCTGCGCAAAAAGGGTTGTGGGGTATGCCAACGACGATCAACAACGTCGAAACGTTGGCGACCGTGCCCGCAATCATTGCATTAGGTGCTGAGCGCTACGCAAGCATCGGTGCAGCAGGGCACCCCGGCACGCTCCTCTATGGCCTGAGTGGACACATCAACAAACCCGGCATTTACGAGCTGCCGACCGATACGTTATTGGTCGATCTCATCTACAAGTACGGCGGCGGCATTCCCGGAGGAAAAAAGGTCAAGGCAGTGATCCCTGGGGGATCGTCCATGCCTCCGCTTCGAGGGGACGAAATTGACGGCGTCGTGATGAACAACGAAGATTTGAAAAGGTACGGAACGTACATCGGGACCGCAGGGATCATCGTGATGGACGAGGACACAGACATTCCCCGTGTGTTGCTTCGAATCACGCGCTTCTACCACCACGAATCGTGTGGACAGTGCACACCGTGCCGCGAAGGCTGCGGGTGGATGGAGAAGATTCTCCGTCGAATTGTTGATGGGGATGCTACCACCGAAGACCTTGATCTTCTCATGAGCGTTGCAGGGCAAATCGAAGGAAACACGATCTGTGCACTCGGGGATGCAGCAGCCTGGCCAGTGCAAGGCTTCTTGCGGAAGTTCTGGGATGAATTTGCAGCCCGTGTCAAACCACGGCGAACGTTCGTTCCACTCAACGTCGTCCACGGCCGCCGCGCCACGCGCGCGACACTGCTCCCGAGCTAACAGTAACCAGACCTTGCAATGGGAGTGCGTGTTGGAATACTTGGAGGAACGTTCGACCCCATTCACATTGGGCACTGCATCGTCGCTGAGCACTGCATCGAGCAAGCCCAGTTGCACGTGTGCTACCTTGTCCCCGCATTTCAATCCCCGCTCCGCACTCAAGCTGGCGTTGCATCGCCATACCAGCGGTGGATGATGGCGCGTATCGTCGCGCGGACCAATCCGCGTCTTTGTGCACTCGATTGGGAGATTCGTCGCAAACAGATCTCCTACACAATTGATACGATCGAACAGCTCTTGACCCGTCGCCCCAAGGACCGCGTGCATTTGATCATTGGGGCTGACCAGCTTGTGCAATTTACGCGCTGGCATCGCTGGAAGGATATCCTCGAGCGCGTCGAGCTTCTTGTTGCACCACGCTCCGGCATTGAACTCGATGCGGCCCAGCGCGACTTGGAGAGCTACGGAGGACGCATTACGCGCATTGAAATGCCGACGGTGGAAATCTCCTCGACGCTCATTCGGCGCTACTGCGCAGAGGGGCGCTCGATACGCTACTTGGTGCATGATAACGTACACCGCTATATCCGACGTCACCGACTCTATCGCCAGCTGCAATGAGCCATCGCACGCTCCGAATCCTTGGACTGGCTACCTTGATTGTCGGTGCATTCGTCATGATCTTCCCGACAGTTTGGATGCTCATGGTTTCGTTCCACGAGTACCCGGAACGTTTCCGTACGGTCACAGAGCTTATCAAGGAGCCTTGGACGCTACGGAACTATCTCGACGCATTGACCACAGATAACTTCGGGCGTTTTTTCGCAAACTCTCTGCTGGTTGCAACTGCTGTGACAGCGGGGAATGTGATCGGTTGCTTTTTGGTTGCATATGGTCTTGCTCGCAAGCAGATGCGCGGGAGAGCAGTGCTTTTGGGAAGTGTCATTGGCATGCTTGCGCTTCCACCGCATGTGCTGATGATTCCGCTCTACCGAATGATGTCCGCCCTTGGGTGGATTAATACCTACGCTGCGCTGATCGTTCCGTGGTGCGTGACGCCGTTTGGCATCTTTTTCTTGCATCAGTACTTGCAATCGCTCCCTTCGTCGCTGGAAGACGCTGCTCGGCTCGACGGTGCCAGTGAGGGTGCAGTGCTGTTCCGTGTCGTTGCACCGCTCGCGCGGCCGGCGTTGGTGGTCCTTGCGATATACACATTCCTGGCAAATTGGAATTCGTTTCTGTTCCCGTTCCTGCTTACCAACGATGAAGCGCATCGGACGCTTCCGGTGGCCCTTGCGTTCTACATGGGCAAGCAATCCATCGACTGGGGCCACATTATGGCTGGTGCAAGTCTGGCGGCAATGCCGGTGGTGATCATCTTCCTACTGTTTCAACGAACAATTATCGCTGCACTGACGGCTGGTGCGCTGAAAGGTTAGTTCCACTGATTCAAGCATACAGAGCATGAGCGTAAGCCTCGATACAATCATGGCACTTGCTAAGCGCCGTGGCTTTGTGTTTCAATCTTCGGAGATCTACGGCGGACTCAATGGTTGTTGGGACTTTGGCCCACTCGGGGTCGAGCTGCTACGAAACATCAAAGAGCAGTGGTGGCGTGCGATGACACTCCGCGAGGACATCGAAGGACTCGATGCGGCAATCTTGATGCATCCACGAACCTGGGAAGCCAGCGGACACGTCGAGCAATTTGCTGACCCGATGATTGATAACCGCACGAGCAAAGCCCGATACCGTGCCGATACACTCATCGAAGAATTCATCGAGCGGCTCCGCAAGAAAGGCAAACACGATCAAGCGGATGCGCTCGACGCCCGGCTTCGCGCAGCAACAACCCCAGACGACTACTACGCAATCATCACCGAAGCGGAAATCCCCGATCCGGTCAGCGGGACACGCGACTGGACGCCGGTGCGCTTTTTCAACCTCATGTTCAAAACATTCGTCGGTCCGGTTGAGGATGCATCGAGCGTTGTGTACTTGCGCCCGGAAACTGCGCAGGGCATTTTCGTCAACTTCAAGAACGTCCTCGACTCATCGAGGCGGAAGCTGCCCTTCGGGATTGCGCAGATCGGCAAGGCGTTCCGCAACGAAATCAACACGAAGTACTTCCTCTACCGCACCCGTGAGTTCGAGCAAATGGAGATGCAGTACTTCATTCCACCCGGCAGCGAGCAGCAATATTTCGATTATTGGCTCAACGAACGGTTGCAGTGGTTCCTTTCCCTTGGAATGTCGCACGATGTGCTCCGCATCAAACCGCACGAAAAGCTTGCACACTATGCAACAGCAGCTGCGGACATCGAGTTCAAGTTTCCGTTCGGATGGGGAGAGATCGAAGGCATTCATTCCCGAACTGACTACGACCTGCGTCGCCATCAGGAGTATAGCGGCAAGCGCTTCGAGTACACCGATCCCTACAGCGGCTCAAAGTACATCCCGTATGTCATCGAAACTTCCGTTGGAGCCACCCGATCGCTGATGGCGTTCCTCTGCAATGCGTACACCGAAGAGGAAGCACCAACTGCCGATGGGAAAACTGAGCTGCGGACAGTGCTGCGCTTCCATCGATTGCTTGCGCCGGTGAAGATCGCCGTCTTTCCCCTTGTCAACAAAGACGGCATGCCGGAGCGTGCCGAAGCAATCTACCGTGACTTGCAGCGTCGCTGGAAGACGCAGTACGACGACAGTGGCGCAATTGGCCGACGTTATCGGCGGCAAGATGAAATTGGAACTCCATACTGCGTGACGATTGATGGTCAAACAATCGCCGACGGAACAGTGACTATCCGCGATCGCGACTCAATGCAGCAAGAGCGTATCGCTGCTGATCGGCTCGTTGAGTATTTTTCGCTGAAGCTTTCCCAATGACATTTGCTCGTGCGCTATGAAGCGACTGTCGCTGGCCCTCATCGTGCTGAGCGCGGTGGCAGGACTTGGATGGATTGCTGTGCAGGAAGCTCCGTACATGCGGCTTGCTCGTGCCATTGAGCTTTTCGGCATGGTGGTCCGCGAACTCAACGAGCAGTACGTCGAGTCCATCGAAACTGACCAGCTCACCTACGAGGCAATCGAGCACATGCTCTCCAAGCTCGATCCGTACACAGAATTTTACCGCGAGGAGCAAACATCCGATCTTGATTTTCTCCTCCAAGGGCGGTACATCGGAGTTGGGATTCGGCTTGGCATGCTCGATAGTCTCTTGACCGTCATGAGTGTCACCGACGGCACCTCCGCGCATCGAGCAGGAGTTCGGCAAGGGGATGTTGTGCTGCGCATTGATTCGATCGACGCTGCGCAGAAAGAAGTCAACCAGGTGCGCAAGTACCTCCGTGGTCCGCTTGGGACAGTCGTTCGCATGCAGCTTCAACGTGGTGACGATACAATCAAGGTCGAACTCCGCCGCGAGGAGATCCTCGTCCGAAATGTCACGTATGTCGGTATGCTTCCAGGCAACATTGCCCTGGTCCGACTCGAGCGTTTTTCGCGCCGGGCACCGGAAGAGTTCCGACTTGCTCTCGATTCTCTTCGAACGGTGAGTGAACTGCGTGGACTCGTTGTGGACATTCGCGATAATCCCGGGGGCTTGCTCGATGCAGCGGTCAGCATCGCGGAAATGTTCCTTCGTCCCGGCGATACAATCGTTACGACGCGAACGCGTGGCGGTGCTGACCAGCGCGCCTACGTTGCGCGGGCAATGCCGTATGTGGACACGACGCTACCGATCGTTGTCGTCGTCAACAGTCGCAGCGCGAGCGCAAGCGAAATTTTTGCCGGTGCTCTCCAAGATCACGATCGTGCGGTCATCATCGGTGACACAACGCTGGGGAAGGGGCTGGTACAAACAGTAGTTTCACTGCCGTATAATGCTGCGCTCAAGCTCACCACTGCGCGGTATTACACGCCATCGGGGCGCTCGATCCAGCGAGTGCGTGGTTTTTGCCAGGATTGCTGGATTCAACACGCGCTCGATAGCGAGCAGCAGCGTGTTTATACGACGCGCCGCTACCGACGTCCCATTCGAAGCGGCGTTGGGATCGTTCCGGATTCGGTGTTCGAGATTGCCGAACGTGATAGTCTCCCAGTAGCCATCAGCCGCGCTGCACTGTGGCGGTTTGCAACCCGCTATGCAAGCCGCATGGCATCGCCACCGGCGAAGTTCGACCGACCAGGGCTTCTGGCAGCGTTTGAGCGTTATCTCGACAGCGCGCAGTTGGAGCAAGCATCGCTGCTCGGCAGGCTCGATCATCTCCGTGAGCAAGCCGTTGCAGAAGGTTGGGGAGCACGCACGTTGCAACAGATCGAACGCCTTCGGCAATCGCTCAAGGCAGAACGCTCCCGCATGATTGCGGAATCGTCAAAGGTTATTGCCGCTGCTCTCGAGCAAGAAATCGTCAGTCGCTTCTTGAGCGATCGCCAGCAAGTGGCGTTCTTCGAACCACAGGATAAGCTAATCGCTGAGGCTGCGCAGTTGATCCGAACACGGAAATATCGCGAGTACTTGTTGACCGCGCATGGCACCGAGCACTGAGCCAATCGAAACCCCATGCCGAAAAATCTGCGTACTCGATCGCTCCAGGCAGTTCTGCATCGGATGTGGTCGGACACGCCAGGAAATTGCTGCGTGGGTATTTCTCTCACCCCAGGAGCGGCGCCGTATCATGGCGCAATTGCCTGAGCGAATCCGCACGTTCAACCAACCTGAGCGGCAATAGAAGATGGGCAACATCCGTCAACGCACTCATGAATATCAGCGTTAGTTCTACCACTGGTGGTGTGACGCATGCGCATTACGAAACAATATACCAATCGCGAGAGCCAATCGCTGGACAAATACCTCCAGGAGATTGGCAAAATTGAGTTGCTCTCGCCGGAGGAGGAAATTGAGCTTGCACGTAAAATTCGGCAGGGCGGTCCGGAGGGCGAAGCAGCGCTCGAAAAGCTTGTAAAAGCGAACCTTCGCTTTGTCGTCTCGGTGGCCAAGCAATACCAAAACCAGGGTCTGTCGCTTGGCGATTTGATCAACGAAGGGAACCTTGGGCTTATCAAAGCCGCCAAACGTTTCGATGAAACGCGGGGGTTCAAGTTCATTTCCTACGCAGTCTGGTGGATTCGGCAGAGCATCCTGCAAGCACTTGCTGAGCAGTCGCGGATAGTGCGGCTCCCGCTCAATCGCGTCGGTGCGCTCAATAAAATCAGCAAAAAGTTCAGCGAGCTCGAGCAGCGCTATGAGCGCGAGCCAACACCAGCTGAGATGGCCGAAGAGCTGGAGATGAGCATCACCGAGATTGCAGAGACGATGCGAATGTCCGGGCGGCATCTTTCGATTGATGCGCCCTTTGTCCATGGCGAAGAAAGCCGCTTGCTCGATATCCTCCCGAACGAATCCCAACCGCCGCCCGATGCAGAATTGATCCACGAGTCGCTCTGCTACGAAATCCATCAGGCGCTCCAGGCATTGCCGGAGCGGGAAGCAGCGGTCATCCGCTACTACTTCGGCGTTGACGGTTGCCCGCAGCTTACGCTCGAAGAAATCGGTGAACGGCTCGGACTAACACGCGAGCGGGTGCGGCAAATCAAAGAAAAAGCGATTCGCCGCTTGCGCCATGCCTCACGCTCGAAAGAGCTTCGCACCTATTTAGGCTGAGAGAATACCGATGCCACCAACTACCATGCTTTCTGCCGAGCAGCTCTACCATGAGCTTTATCGGCTTGCCGATGGCGTGCTCTATCCGAGCGAAACTGATGCGCCTGTGGATGTGCTCCTGTGGGAAGTTAGCCAGCGCGGTGCTCTTACCATTGATGCGCTCTTGGATGCGTTTGGGATCTCCCCACAACAGCCAGTCTCTGATGTTCCACCGGAGGATTTCTTCGAAGGTGTTACCGATACCTACGATTGGCAAAACGAGGAAGAACGTGCAATGACGGAACGCTTCCGTAGAATGAAGGAGCTGTTCTTTGCAAATGTCACCAATCCCAAGCACTACTGGGTCGGGGAACGGAATGTCCATGTCTTTCTCTGGGGGCGAACAAGCGACGGTAACTACATCATCTTGAAAACCGGCATCGTTGAAACTTAGAGCTGCTCACGCTGATGCCTGTATTGACGTACCTCGAAGCGATAAGCGACGCGCTCCGCTACGAAATGCAACGCGACGAGCGAGTCTTCCTCATTGGCGAAGACATTGGAGTCTATGGTGGCGCGTTCAAGGTCACGAAAGGATTCATCGAAGAATTTGGTCCAGAGCGCGTGCTCGACGCACCGATTTCCGAGGCGGCAATCATCGGTGCAGCAATCGGAGCGGCCCTCCACGGTATGCGTCCGGTTGCCGAGATGCAGTTCATGGATTTCATCACGTGCGGTTTCAATCAAATCATCAACGTTGCTGGAACGACGGTGTACCGTTGGGGAATTGGTGTGCCAATCGTCGTTCGTGGGCCAAGCGGTGGGGGCGTTGGAGCCAATCCCTTCCACTCTCGAAATCCAGAGAACTGGTTCGTGCATGCGACAGGATTGAAAGTGGTTTGCCCAGCGTTCCCTGCTGATGCCAAGGGGCTTCTGCTCTCGGCAATCCGCGATGACAACCCCGTTCTTTTCTTCGAGCACAAAGGACTCTATCGCAAAATCAAGCAGGATGTACCGCCTGGTGAGTACACTGTTCCCCTGGGGAAGGCAGCAGTCGTCCGTCCTGGGAGTGATGTAAGCATCATCGCATATGGCTCTGCTGTCCACATGGCGCTCGAAGCTGCCGAGCAATTGGCAGGTCGTGGTATTAGTGTCGAGGTGGTTGACATTCGAACGTTAGTGCCTTTCGATGAGGAAAGCGTTTTTGCCAGTGTTCGCAAAACGGGCCGAGTACTTGTCGCACACGAAGCAGTGCTCACTGGCGGCTTCGGTGGAGAGATCGCTGCACGCATCGCACAGCATTGCTTTGAATGGCTCGATGCTCCTATCGTGCGCGTTGCTGCGTTCGACTCCCCAACACCGCTTGCACCGACCCTTGAATCAGCGGTTCTGCCGAATGCATCCAAAATTCTCGCTGCAGTGGAGCAGCTTCTAAGCTATTGATGCAGCGTATTTTCGCACCTGTTACACTTTTCCGCATCCGAAGTCTATGCCGAAAGTTCTTTTTTCGATGACGTACGTGATTGATCCCGAACATCTCGATGAGTATCGCGAAGTCGTCCGTCGCCTCAAAGGCATCTACGCCGAGGAGGGAATCGAATACCACGTCTTCGAGGGGAAGAATCACGAGTTTACCGAACTAACCATCTATCCATCAAAGGAAGAGTTCGATTCCAGCGAAGATCGCTTGCTCGAACGCAACGACTATAGCGACTATATCGAACGTATCAACCGCATGGCACGGGATGTGCGGTACCAGACATTACACGAAATCGAATTGTAAGACTACCGGCCTTCGCTCGTGGAGAAATCGCTGTGGCGCGGCTGACCAGAGGCGTTGCACTGACGACAGGAGTAGCTGCTGCTCTCCTGGTGAGTAGCTGCCGGGCGCTTCGCCCAGCGTCACACGATACACACGCGGAGGTTCCTCCACGCAGAGCACCTACCACTGCTATTGTCAGCGATTCCGCGACCAGCCCTGATTCTGCGACTGGTACTGAACGGCAGAGGCTTTTGCCGCTGCGGGCGTACATGGATGAACTTTCGCAGCGTCAAGCTGCGATTGAATCGCGACTTGATTCGATCGGGAACGACATTGCCCAGCTTCGCCGCTCAGTTGAACAGATGGTGCGGAATGCTGCTGCAGTGCAACCCAACACAGAAATCCCGAAGGAGGATACTATCGTCGCAGGCGCAGAGTCCGCCCCTGCATCGAAGCAGGATCGGCCTGTTCCCCTTCCTCCCCTTGGCTCGAACGCTGGTGTAATTCTACCCGATAATCCTTCTGCAACGCCCTCGGAAAACAGCGGAGCATCGCCAAAATCTCCACTCCGAAAGAAGCAGGCAACTCGTGGTACGAAACTTCCCAACGCTACCATTGCCAGGGCACGACCGGAAGCCCAGCCCGCCCAGCGAATGCGCCGCACGACATCTTCTGTACCTTCTGCCGAGGAAAAGCCCCTCTTCGATAGCGCGATTGTTGCGCTTCGAGCTGGACAACATGCTGACGCGGTAGCCAAGCTCTCCAAGCTCCTTGCGCATGACTCACCCCGCAGAGGCGAATACCTCTACTGGCGTGCAGTTGCGTACTACCAGATGCAGCAACTTGATCGAGCACAGCGAGATGCAGATGCTGCCTGGCAACTTGTTCGATCGAGCAATTCACCCCGCCGGCCAGATTTGCTTTATCTCCTTGCGGAGCTCTCTGCAGAGCAGGGGGAGCGAGACCGCGCACGCCAATACCTCCAGTCCCTGATTGAGTCATTTCCCTCCAGCGACGCGGCAATTCTTGCACGCCGCAAACTCCAGCAGATGGCCGTAAAGTAATTGTCCCTTCCCCGAGCTCGTTCGTGCCGCGGAAGGGACAAGCGTGTGTGTAGGAGGTGGAGCTGCGCTCCCCTTGTTCCTTGCGCACCCGTAGGGATTCGAACCCCAAACCTTCTGATCCGTAGTCAGATGCTCTATCCAATTGAGCTACGGGTGCAGAAAACCGTCTTTATGCTACTGGCGGGGCAGCGAAGTGCTTGTTGACAAATCGCGCAAGAGCTGACTTGCGGTTTGCCGCCGTGTTGCGGTGAATGACGCCACGGGCAGCGCTGCGATCGATAATCTTGGCTGCTTCGTGAAGGAGACGTTCAGCTTCTTCCAGCGTCGTAGCACGGCGGACTGCTTTCGTTGCCCGCTTGATGAGCCACTTCCACTGGCGGTTATACTGATTGTGCTTGCGCGATTGTCGAATTCGCTTGAGCGCGGATTTGTGATGCGCCATATGTATGCTTGCGATCGTTCGGAGTGCAAAAATACAGAAACGACGGGAAATTCACGCCTCACAACTCCAAAGTCGGTCTATTTTTGCAACGAAAGTTTCGTCCGACGGTGATGCTCAAAGAACTGCTTCTGCCAGAGATTCACGATTTGATCGAACAGCACGAATGGTCGCTGCTGCGGGAGGTGCTTCAATCGTGGTCGCCAGCAGAAATCGCCGAACTAATGCTGAGCATTCCGAAAGCAGAACGGGTCTTGCTCTACCGAGCACTTCCACAAGACTTAGCCCACGAAGTGTTTGCCTACCTCGAGCCGGATCAACAAGTCAATCTCCTCCGTGAATTGACTGATAGCGAAACGCGGCAACTTCTGGCGGCGCTGTCTCCTGATGACCGCACAGCGCTGCTTTCAGAGCTTCCCGGGCATGTGACCAATCGGCTCCTAACGCTTCTGGATCCGGACGATCTCCGCGAGGCGCGGTGGTTGCTTGGCTATCCCGAGGAAAGTGTCGGGCGGCTTATGACGCCCGATTTCCTTTCCCTTCAGCCTGGATGGACTGTTTCCGAAGCACTCAGCTACATCCGTCAACACGGCAACGATAGCGAAACACTCAATCGGCTCTACGTCTGCGATCAGAACGGGCGGTTGCTCGGTGCTGTTCGGCTTCGGACGCTCATTTTGGCCGATCCGTCGGCGACAGTCGGCGAGTTGATGGAAGATACTCCACGCCTTTCTGCATTCGACGATCAGGAAGCCGCTGTTCGCATGATGGAGAAGTTCGATCTTTCAGTCCTACCCGTTGTTGATTCTAACGGCATTCTTGTCGGCATCGTCACATTTGATGATGTCCTCGATGTTGCGGAAGAGGAAGCAACCGAGGATATCCAAAAGCTCGGAGGGATGGAGGCTCTTGATATCAGCTATCGTGCGACGCCGGTCACTGTGCTCATTCGGAAACGTGCCGGGTGGCTCACCGCACTCATGCTCAGCGAGATGCTTACAACGACAGCGCTGACGTTCTTTGAGAAGCAAATTGAACGAGCCGTCGTGCTTGTCCTTTTCCTGCCACTGGTGATCTCCTCCGGAGGAAACTCTGGTTCGCAGGCAGCAACGCTGATAACGCGTGCATTAGCGCTCCAAGAGATCTCCTTCCAAGACTGGTGGCTTGTGCTCCGGCGCGAGCTATTCTCCGGTCTTGCATTGGGAAGTATCCTTGGCATGCTCGGCTTCCTTCGGATCGAGCTGTGGACACTGCTGTTCGGCCATATCTATGGCGAGCATCACGTGCTGATAGCACTCACTGTCGGCATTGGTCTTGTTGGGATTGTGCTCTGGGGAACCACAATCGGCGCGATGCTGCCGTTGCTGCTCTATCGGCTTGGATTCGATCCAGCGACATCCTCGGCACCATTTATCGCCACTTTAGTGGACGTCAGCGGAATTATCATCTACTTCGCTGTTGCCATGCTCATCCTTGGTGGAACGTTGCTATGAATCGCGCGCTGTTTGAGCAAATCCGCCAGCTCCGCACTGAACAGCCTAACCCTGCGTCAGCTGCAATGGATGCCATGGCTACCGAAGATTTCCTTCGCATGATGAACGATGAAGACCAGAAGGTGGCACTGGCAGTACGTGAGGAAATCCCGCACATTGCAGCTGCTGTCGAGGCGATTGCTCATGCATTTGCCAGCGGAGGACGGCTGCTCTACGTTGGCGCAGGAACCAGCGGGAGACTCGGCATCTTGGATGCAGCTGAATGCCCCCCAACGTTTGGAGTCCCACCGACGATGGTCCGTGGAATTATCGCTGGCGGCCCTCCGGCGGTATTTGCAGCGCAAGAGGGTGCCGAAGATGATCCTACTGCTGGCGCAGAAGCGTTGGCTGCCGAAGGTGTTCGCAGTTGCGATGTCGTTTGCGGCATTAGTGCTTCGGGACGGACGCCGTTCGTCCTCGGCGCGCTGGGATACGCCAAAGTATGTGGTGCGGTGACTGTGCTGGTTACCACCAATGACCGCCGTCAGGTGGAGCAGTTCTGTCCATCGGCCGACATCATCATAGCGCCGAATGTCGGACCGGAAATCTTAGCAGGCTCGACACGGCTCAAATCGGGGACTGCGCAGAAACTGGTGCTCAATATGCTCTCGACTGCAGCAATGGTTCGCATCGGCAAGACGTACGGCAACATTATGGTGGACGTCCAACCGCTCAGTGCAAAGCTTCGCGAGCGAGCCTGTGGCATCCTGATGCGTATCGCGGGTGTTGACTACGAAGTTGCTGCCTCGACGCTCCAGCAAGCTGGGGGAAACGTCAAAGCTGCTTTGGTGATGTTGCTTGCAGGGTGCGATGCATCACGTGCCCAAACCCTCCTGCGTGAAGCTGCAGGGAGTGTGCGCCAGGCAGTGCACTTGCATAATGGAGCAAAGACCTAATCGTCTTGCGCGTTTGGTTCAATTGCATGAACGATTCGATGGAATTCATTGTCGCAGCGGTGGATGTTCTTTTGCATTTGGATCGCCACATTTCAGACCTTGTCACGTGGAGCGGTGGTTGGGCATACGTGGTATTGTTCGCGGTGATCTTTGCGGAGACAGGGCTTGTTGTGACTCCGTTTTTGCCAGGAGACTCCCTGCTCTTTGCAGTTGGCTCGCTCTGTGCACTTGGGATGCTGAGTTTGGAAGTAGTGATCGTGTTGCTCATTGTTGCAGCAATTGCTGGGGATGCAGCCAACTATGCGATCGGACGACGCTTCGGGAGCGTGATTGTCAACCATCCGCGATGGCAGCGATGGATTCGCCGGGAGCACTTGGATCGAACGCATGCATTCTACGAGCGGCATGGAGGGAAGACCATCGTGTTGGCACGCTTTGTCCCGATTGTCCGCACCTTCGCGCCGTTCGTTGCAGGGCTGGGTGAAATGACCTACCGCCGCTTTGCGATATTCAACGTTAGTGGTGCGGTGGTCTGGGTCCTGAGTTTCTCGATGTTGGGGTACCTGTTCGGGAACGTGCCGGCGGTCAGAGAGAACTTTTCACTCGTCATCGTTGGAATCATTGCTATTTCGATGCTTCCAGCAGTGGTCGAGTACATCCGCCAGCGTCGTACTGCGCTGGATTAGTAGGCTTGTTCCATCGTTTGGGAATCTTGATGCAAAAACCAATCCACACGATCGCGCGTATCATCTCGCGGCGCATTGCCGACGAAGGAGGCAAGTACTTCGAGCTTCTGTTAGAGGTATCCCAGGCAGCACCATACTTGCCTGGGCAATATCTCAACCTTGTGCTCGATGGTCAGCGTCGCAGCTTTAGTATCGTCAACCTTCCCGAGGACTTGCCGCGTATTCAACTCTTGGTTGAGCGACTGCCAGGTGGTCTTGCATCACGCTATCTTGATGAAACACCGCTGGGGAGCTCCGTCGAGATCGTCTATCCCTTCGGGCGGCTTGTGCCACAGACAGAGAACGCTGAACATCACGTCCTTGTCGGCACAGGTTCGGGAATTGCATCACTCCGACCGATTGCGGAGTGGCTCGTGCGCAATACCGAGCACAGCATCCAGCTTCTTTGGGGATTACGGTATCGGCAGAACCTCTTCTGGCATGATTGGCTCGAGCGGCTTCAGTCCTACCGCGCAAACGTCAGCGTGATGGTCACACTAACACAACCTGACCAGGAGTGGAGCGGCCTTCGGGGCCGTGTCACTGACCATGTCGGCGCGCTCCGGCTCGGTGAGAAAACAGCGGTGTACCTTTGCGGTGGGAAACCGATGCTCGATGATATGCGGCAGTTGCTCAGAGCTGTTGGTGTGCCTCCTGCGCGGATTCTCACGGAGCAATTCCACCTTTGAAGTAACGATGAAGCCTGTTCTCTCGCCAGCACAGATGCGCGATGCCGATCGCACTGCCATTGACCAGTGCGGCATTCCTGCTGTTGTGCTTATGGAGAATGCCGCTCGGTCAGCTGCAGAAATTCTCCGTCGGCGATGCAAGTTGAGTCGAGATCGCTCGGTGCTCATCCTCTGCGGCAGTGGAAATAACGGTGGAGATGGACTGGCGCTGGCGCGTCATCTCCACGAGGATGCATCGGTGACGGTCGCCCTCTGTGGGAACATAGATCGCATGAGCGAAGAGACGCTTGTCAACTACCGTGCATGCAGCCAGCTCGGTATTCCGATCCTCCAGTGGCGTGGTCCTGAGTCAGCCAGAGAGTTGCCTGCGCATCCTACCGTGATCGTGGATGCAGTGCTTGGTGTGGGCGCACGTGGTGCACTGCGCTCACCGGTGGATTCCCTGATTGCTTGGGCAAATTCGCAGCCTGCAGAGCGTATCGCGCTCGATGTACCAACAGGTCTCGATGCAGACAGTGGCGTTACATTTGATCCATGCTTCCATGCTGACTGTACAGTTACGATGGGGGCACTCAAAACAGGATTGCTCATCGGTGACGGACCCCAGGTGTGCGGCACGATCGAGGTTGCGCCGATTGGCATTCCTGCACGAATCCTCCACGAGAAAGCAACAATCTGGCTGGTTGAACCGCAGGATGCCACTGGTGCATATCGCTTGCGGCAACCGCGCACGACGAAGTTCGACTACGGCCGTGTGCTCGTCGTTGCAGGTTCGGATGCGATGCCTGGTGCGGCTGCGCTCTGCGCGAACGCTGCAGTTGCAGCAGGTGCTGGACTGGTCGAGCTGGTTTCGCCTGTGCTGCATCCAGCGCTCTTTCCGGAAGTCATGCCGTATCGCTACGAAGGCCGATGGCTCGGTCGTGAGGCACTCCCTGTGCTTGCCGAGCGTATCGAGCGCGCAAGTGTAGTAGTCATTGGTCCAGGGCTTGGTGCTGCAGAAGAGACAATCGCGCTCGTTCAGCAGTTGCTTGCTCTCTACGGTGGGAAGGTGCCGATTGTGCTCGATGCCGATGGGCTTCGTGCGGTCACAAGGAAAAGCATACTCGACCGAGTAACACTCACACCACATCGAGGCGAGCTGGCGCGAGTACTCGGGCTTCGCAGCACCGAGATTGCACGCACGGCACATACCTACGCACGTTCACTGGCGGAAGGAACAGGTGCAACTGTTGTTCTCAAAGATTTCCCGATTCAAATCTGCGATGCAGAGCGGACATATTGGCTCAATGCAAATAACCCCGCGCTTGCCAGTGGAGGGACGGGCGATGTGCTCAGCGGCATGATTGCTGCGCTATGGGCACAAGGGTACGAGCAATTCGAGGCAGCTTGGCTTGGTGTTGCACTGCATGCGGAAGCCGGACGCATTGCAGCTGCACGCTATGGCGAGCTTGCTACGCGTGCGTCACTGGTGATCGAAGCTCTCAGCGAGATTAGTCGAATGCTCAGCACACGGTGAGAATGCGAGTCTGGATTGCGCGGCTGCCAGTTCTGCTGATGAGTGCCGGCATCGTTTGGGTGTCGAACCAGTCCGTGACGGTGCCGCAGCCATTTTCCTTTGCTGATAAGCTCTACCATGTGCTCGCCTATGCTGTTTATGGGTGGACGGTTCTGCTTGCGCTGCGGACCTTCCCACTGGCGTCGCGTCAGCAGGTGGTCCTTGCACTTTCGATCGGGTTTCTCTTTGCAGCGAGCGACGAACTGCACCAAGCTTTCGTACCAGGGCGCACAGCCGATCTGCTCGACTGGGTAGCGGATGCAGTAGGCATCGCATGTGCAGTTGGTTTGACAATCATCCGGAAAGAGCATGCTTGCCCGAAGTGAGTGGTTCGAACTTGTTGCGACCGATCCTGCCTCAAAGGCACGGGCAGGGTTGCTACGAACAGAGCATGGAGTGGTCGAGACGCCTGTTTTTATGCCCGTTGCTACGCAAGGTGCAATCAAGGCACTTGACCATCGCATTGCAAGGGAGCTTTCCTATCGTATGCTGCTGGCAAACACGTACCACCTTTACCTCCGGCCGGGAACCGATGTGCTCCGTGCCGCTGGTGGGCTGCACCGTTTCATGCGTTGGCACGGCGCACTATTGACCGATAGTGGAGGCTTCCAGGTGTACTCGCTCGGCAGTATCCGCCGTATCCGTGACGACGGTGTCGAGTTTCGTTCGCATATAGATGGTTCGCGGCATTTGTTTACGCCGGAATCTGTCATTGCGCACCAACGTGCGATCGGTGCGGACATCATGATGGCGTTCGATGAGTGCATCGGTTACCCTGCGACATACCAGCAGGCAACAGCAGCAATGCAGCGAAGCATCTGCTGGGAACGCCAATGCCTGGAATCACACCGCGAGCAGGAGTTCCTCTATGGCTACCGTCAGCAGCTCTTTAGCATCATCCAGGGGAGCATTTACCTCGATCTGCGGCAACGCTGCATCGAAGAGCTGTGTGCGCTACCCTTCGACGGTTATGCAATTGGTGGGTTAGCAGTTGGAGAGCCGGTATCGGTGATGTACGAAGTGGTAGATCATGCGACCGATCTGCTCCCAGCCGATAAGGCGCGCTATTTGATGGGTGTGGGAACGCCGCAGAATATTCTCCGTGCCATTGAGCTTGGCGTCGATATGTTCGACTGTGTCATGCCGACCCGAAATGCACGCAATGGCACACTCTTTACAACGCGCGGCCGGATCAACATCCGCAATCAACGTTTTAAGTTCAGCGATGAGCCGCTCGATCCAGCGTGGGAAGCGCTCGGTGTCGAGCCTTTCTCACTCGGGTATGTGCGGCATCTTTTTGTCAGCGGGGAAATTCTCGGCTTGACCATAGCCACAATGCAGAACCTTGCCTTCTACCGCTGGCTTGTTCGGACGGCACGCGAGAAAATACTCGCTGGCAGCTTCCGTCAATGGGCGAAGAGCTTTCTCGAGCAATTCTACCCAGAGACGACACTCGAGGGTGAGCGCTCGACCTAATTTGTTCCACTACCTCTGAAGGAAGCGACACGATGCGCAAACTTGTTCTCTTGTTTGCATTGTTGGGTGGGCCACTGTGGGCGCAGCAACCTGGCGCCCCTGATCCGACGGGGCAGCTGATTTCCACTGTGGTGATGTTCGGTCTGATCATCGCGGTGTTCTACTTTTTCATCATTCGCCCCCAGCAAAAACGCCAGCGCGAAATGAAGCAAATGCTCGACCAACTCAAGCGCGGCGACCGTGTCATCACCAGTGCTGGTATCCACGGCACCGTCGCCGAGATTGATGACAAAACGGTTGTCCTTCAAGTTGCCGATAACGTTCGCATGCGCTTCGAGAAAGTTGCAATCGCAACGGTTGAGAAAAAGCAGTCGAACGATTGACCTGCCGAGGTGCGATGCAGTTTGATACGATCGAACATGCCGCCGAGGAGCTCCGGCGCGGTCGGATGATTGTCATCGCCGATGACGAAGATCGTGAGAACGAAGGCGACGTAGCATGCGCGGCGCAGTTCTGCACTCCTGAGCATGTCCGCTTTATGGCGAACTATGCGCGCGGACTCATCTGCGTTCCGATGCGCAAGCAGCGCGCCGATGCCTTAGGGTTGGAGCCGATGGTTGCAGCGAACACAGCGCTGCACGGGACAGGCTTCACCGTGTCGGTGGACTACATCCACGGGACGACGACCGGGATTTCCGCTGCAGACAGAAGCGCGACCATTCGCGCACTTGCAGATCCGAACGCCAAGCCGAACGACTTTGCGCGTCCTGGGCATGTGTTCCCCCTCATTGCTCGCGATGAAGGTGTGCTCCGCCGAGCCGGCCATACAGAGGCAATCGTGGACTTGTGCACCATTGCAGGACTTGAACCTGTCGGCGTCATTTGCGAGATTGTCGGCGATGATGGCGAGATGCTCCGAGGCGAGCAACTCCTCGAATTTGCACGACGCCACGGAATGGCAATCGTGACGATCAAAGATTTGATCGCCTACCGCCTGGAACGTGAGCGGCTCGTTGAGCTCCGCGCAGAAACACGACTTGCAACCGAGTATGGTGAGTTCATCTTCAAGGTGTACGTCAACAAACACGACGGGAAAGAGCATATCGCTTTGGTCAAAGGAACGATTGATCCAGCGAAACCGGTCTTGGTGCGAGTTCACAGCGAGTGCATGACGGGCGATGTTTTTGGTTCGCTCCACTGCGATTGTGGCGAGCAGCTGCATGCAGCGCTCCGTGCGATTGAGCAGGAAGGCACTGGCGTGCTGCTCTACATGCGGCAGGAAGGGCGCGGCATCGGGCTGGTGGCGAAGATCCAGGCATATCGGCTTCAGCAGGAACGTGGGCTTGATACAGTGGATGCGAACATCCACCTCGGCTTCAAACCAGATGCGCGAGAGTACGGCATCGGCGCGCAGATTCTCTATGACCTTGGCGTGCGGAAGATGCGGCTGCTGACGAACAACCCGAAAAAGCGCGTCGGACTTGCCAGCTTCGGTCTGGAAATCGTCGAACGTGTCCCGATCGTCATCGCGCCGAACGACATGAACCGGCGTTACCTGGAGACGAAAAAAAACAAGCTGGGGCACTTGCTGGACGGCATTTAGTACCCTGGCGATGTTCAAAGCAATACACCGCCGCAGCTCCTCTGTGGCGGCGTTCTTTTTTCAGTTTGACAGTGTTGAATTCCTCGGAGAAATGAAACGATGGCTGAGACAATCTATCTGACGCGTCAGCGAATGCGCGAGCTCCAGGAGGAGCTCCACCAGCTCAAGACGCACGGGCGAGCTGCCATTGCCAGCAAGATCGCCGAAGCACGCTCGCACGGCGACCTATCGGAAAATGCTGACTACGATGCTGCACTGCACGAACAAGAGTTGCTGGAGCTTCGCATCGCCAAGCTCGAACGAATGCTCGCATCGGCAAAAGTGATTGAACCGACGGACTTGCCCGACGATGAGCGAGTGTACATCCTCAGCACCGTCGTGCTTCTCAATGAACGGACAAACACCGAGATGCGCTTTACGCTCGTGAGCGCAGCCGAAGCCGACATCGAGCGCAATAGGCTTTCGGTTACCTCTCCCTTGGGCAAAGCACTGCTTGGGAAAACAGTCGGTGAGTCCGTCGAGACGACAACACCGAGTGGGACGGTGCGCTATCGGATTTTGGCAATCGAGAAACCGCAGTGAGGCTGGAAACCGCATCCCGCCAAGCTTTCAGCGCAAAAAGTGCTTGCAAAGTAGCCTGGTGGCGCTGTATGTTTGCGCTGCAATTTTCCAGTATGTTTCACCATCTGTTGGGGATTTCCATGAACAAAGGCGAGCTGGTCGAGGCTATTGCCAAGACCGCCGGGCTTTCGAAGGCGCAAGCTGAGAGTGCCCTCAATGCAACTTTGCATGCGATTCAAACATCGCTTGCGAAGGGGAACAGCGTGTCGCTGGTTGGCTTTGGTACCTTCGCGGTCTCAAAGCGTGCGGCGCGCAAGGGCAAGAATCCGCGCACGGGCGAGGTCATCAAAATCCCGGCTCGGAAAGTTGCTCGCTTCAAACCCGGCAAGGCACTGGCCGACGTCGTCAACAGCGGAAAAGTGCCGAAGGCAAAAAAGTAGCCACGTCGAACAAGCCGCTCTTCGGAGCGGCTTTTTTTTGCGTCAACTGGTTGATGCAATGCAACATCATCTCCTGACAATCCCACAGCTCGGTATTGAGCGCTGCCAGACAATTCTCCGTCTTGCAGAAAAACTCCGCCATTCCGACGCTGTTTTGCAGCTCGGTGCAACAGTGGCAGTTGCCTTCTTTGAGCCGAGCACCCGCACGCGACTTTCCTTTGAGTTAGCAGCGCAGCGCCTGGGATGCCGAGTTGTTTCATTTTCTGCCTTCGGCAGCAGCATGGAAAAAGGGGAAAGCTTTGCTGATACGCTCCGAACGCTCGAAGCAATGGGTGCGCAGGCAATTGTCCTCCGGCATTCGGCAAGCGGCTCTGCACACGCTGCAGCACGTGTGCTCGCTCGGGCAGCGCTCATCAATGCTGGCGACGGTATGGCTGAGCATCCCACGCAAGCTCTGCTCGATGCACGAACGTTGCTGGACGTCTTCGGCTCGCTCGAAGGCAAGCGCATCGCGATCATCGGAGACTGCCTCCACAGCCGGGTCTTCCGGTCAGACTATGCGTTGTTCCAGATGCTCGGAGCGCAGATTGGCATATGTGCACCCCCATTGTTGATGCCGCATTTGCCCAAGGACGCAGCTGTCGAGCGCTTTCCGGATGTTGACGCTGCCCTTGCCTGGGCAGATGCAGCTGTCGTGCTCCGTTTGCAGCGAGAGCGCATGGCCGCTGGCCTTGTCCCCTCGCTTGCTGACTACCGCCGACGCTATGCTGTGACACTGCAGAGGCTCGATCGCTCGAGTGCCTACGTGCTCCACCCAGGCCCAGTCAACCCTGGAGTTGAACTCGATGCAGCAGCCGTCGAGCACCCGCGCAGTTTGATCGCGCG